>NZ_JBVAPG010000144.1:0-20357 GCF_055413685.1 Bradyrhizobium sp. LeoA1Lang
CTGCGCGCAGGCGAGAAATTGGAAGACCGAGTCCGCACCCAGCTCGCCGACATCGGCAACAGACCAGCTTTGGTGCGTTCCTTCTTCAAGCATCCAGATGTCGCCTATATTTCTGACCTATGAGTAAAACGTTTGAGCGGTGCGGTCAGGCATCGCTCGATCGACGGCCGTCGCCTCGGCCGGCGGCGGCCGCGCAGACATATCTTCGTCCATGCTGACCGGAGGAGGGGCGATCGATATCGGGCTCTGACCAATACCCGAGGCATGGATTGCCTTCGTTCGAAGACCCATCGCGGACAAATCAAGGATGAGTGGCTGCAACAGCGTGCGGGTTGCCTTGCCCCCGCGCGACAACACGTCGATGAAATCCTCCTGATTGGGCTGTCCAAGGGCCAGCCGATAGATCATTCGCTGCTCGCGAAGTTGGGCGAACCGCGCAATGTCCCTCCCAAAGGGGCGCTCGAAGACGTGGCGGCGGATTTCAGCTCCGTCGAGCACCCACCAAGGACGAAGGCCGCTGGCATCGACGAAACGCTCCGCATGTCTTTGTACGCAACGCCACGGCGAGCCGTTGGCCAGGGCGGGATCTTTCAATACTTCATCGCGCAATTCCGCGGACAGCCTTCGCCTGACCGACAGGCCCGCGTAGCGCTGGACGCGACCTTCACGTTGCTCAGGTCGAGCAGATTGGAGGAGAGATCCCAATGAACGACATGCGAGCACCATGGGTGAAAATCCAGTCCCTCCTGTCCAACCGACGTCGTGGCAAGAACATGCGGCCAAAAGGGTGTGTTGAAGCTACGGCGCACTTCGTCGGGGCGGACCGGAGTGGCTTGCGCCACGCCACCATCCACTTTGATGACGGGCTCGGTTTCGGCATCTCCAAAGGGCACGGCAACATGGCAGCGCACGGGAATCTTATGCAGAGGTCCGCCGATGCCATGGAAGCTGAAGCCGCCGGCGCGAAGTCCGAGAGATGATTGCAAGTCCTTGGCAAGCCCAATCGCACCCTCTTGCAGGTTCTGCGCGCGGAGCCAGAAGTGTTCGTCGAGAACGCTTTCAAGACCGCCATTGACGACCGCACCCATGACCTGATCGACCGCACTCTTTCCCGACAATGATGACAGGATCACCGGATTATCGAGATAGGCGCGAAGCCCCTGCCAACTCAGTTGCACCAGTTCGGAGTAGCGCGTGGGATTGAGAATCGTCGGGTCGTGCCGCAGCAGAGCCCGGCCCAGCGCGACGCCCGGCGCTCCGATCGCATAGTCCACGAGGTCCGAAAGCTCGGCGGGAGAGAGCCGGTCGACCGGATGCGCCTGCCGCCATTTCTGGACAGCGGTCTGCGCAGCAAGATCGTCGCCGATTGCGCTGCTCCATGCTGAGGCGGACAGCTCCGCGACACCGGCGAAGCATTCAATCGAGGCCAAGATTCGTGCAATCGATCTGTGCCGCCGCCGGGCAGCGCCCAACGGCTTGCTTGGCACCAACATCGCGCATGCGGGGGAGAACGCGGCCGACCATCTGACCCACTTCTACATCTTCTTCATGCCAGACTTTGCCCGCGAGGCCTATGCGGCGCATGGCTGGCACGAAGAGACGCGCGAGCGCTTTGCGGCGACCCGCGGCAGCGCGGCGCGCGACGTGTTGCCGGCGCGGGCACGGCTGCTCGAGACCATGGGCATCGTCGCCGGGAAATGGCTCCACAGTCTTGCGTTTCAGCCCGGCGGCACCACGCGCGCCATCGATCTCGGCGAGCGCGTCCGGCTGCTGTCGATCACGACGGCTTTTCGCAGCTTCCTCGAGCGCATCGTGTTTGCTGACACGCTGGAGAATGTGCTGGCGATATCGTCCGCGAGCGAGCTCGATCGCTGGCGCGACGGCCGCGGCGGCGACTTTGCGCTTTCCTGCGGCTTGCGGACAGTCTCGCGTTGAGCGGGCTCGGCAGGGGCGCCGGCCAGATGATGAGCTATGGCGCCTATCACGGGGTCGACGGCGAGTTGTTTCCGCGCGGCCTGTTTGGCCCGCGAGCCGCAATCGAGCCGCTGCCGCTGACGCAGATCACCGAGGACGTTTCGCACGCCTGGATGCGGGGTTCATCCGCGGATCCCGCTCACAGCAGCACGGTTCCCGATCCCGACAAGCCGGCGGCCTATAGCTGGTGCAAGGCGCCGCGGCTCTCGGGGCAGCCGATCGAGGTTGGCGCGATCGCGCGCCAGACCGTGGCGGGCCAGGCACTGATTGCGGACCTAGTGTCGGTCAGCGGAACCAATGTGCGCAATTGCGTGATCGCGCGGCTGATCGAGACCGCGCGCATCGCGCTTGCGATGGAGCAATGGACGCGCGCGCTGCGACTGTCGGAGCCATTCTGCCACAATACGCGCGAGACTCCCAACGGAAGCTATGTCGGACTGGTCGAAGCCGCGCGCGGCAGTCTCGGGCACTGGATGGCGGTTCGGGACGGCAGGATCGAACGCTACCAGATCATCGCGCCGACGACGTGGAATTTTTCGCCGCGCGATTCCTTCGATGTCGGCGGCCCGCTGGAGCAGGCTCTGGTCGGTACCGACGTCGGCGATGCCGGGCCGCGCGCCGTCGCAATCCAGCACATCGTGCGCTCGTTCGATCCCTGCATGGTGTGCACCGCGCACTAAATATTCCCGCGCTGCGTAAGCGGGAACTTGTGCCGTCTGGAAACCGACTTGTTTCCGCTTCGGGCTTGCGAAGCCTGTTCGAGCGCTGCGCTTTGGGCAATTCAAGTCTGCAACAGTCTGGAATTCCTCCACTTTCATCGCGCGCGCGAGGATTGGCCTGCTTCTTGCTGTCCTAGTCGTCATCGACAGGTCAAAACCGAAGACGGGAGGATTCATGGGCGCGGCGACGGAAACATTTTACAGCGTGATCAGGTGGCAAGGCATCACGCGTCGGAGCTTTCACAAATTCTGCAGCCTCACGGCGACGAGCCTCGGGCTCGGGCCGCTGGCGGCGAGCCGCATTGCGAATGCGCTCGAGACCAAGCCGCGCGTGCCTGTGATCTGGATGCACGGTCTCGAATGCACCTGCTGCTCCGAGAGCTTCATCCGCTCCGCGCACCCGCTGGTCAAGGATGCGGTGCTGTCGATGATCTCGCTCGACTACGATGACACCATCATGGCGGCCGCAGGTCACCAGGCGGAAGCCATACTCGAGGAAACCCGCGCCAAGCACAAAGGCCAGTACATCCTCGCGGTTGAGGGCAATCCGCCACTGAATGAAGGCGGCATGTTCTGTATCGACGGCGGCAAGCCGTTCGTCGAGAAGCTGAAGATGATGGCCGAGGACGCGATGGCGATCATCGCCTGGGGTGCCTGTGCGTCCTGGGGCTGCGTGCAGGCGGCAAAGCCCAATCCGACACAGGCGACGCCCATCGACAAGGTCATCACCAACAAGCCGATCATCAAGGTACCGGGATGCCCCCCGATCGCCGAGGTGATGACCGGCGTCGTCACCTTCATCACCACCTTCGGCAAACTGCCCGAGCTCGACCGACAGGGCCGGCCGAAAATGTTCTATTCGCAGCGCATTCACGACAAGTGCTATCGGCGGCCACATTTCGATGCCGGCCAGTTCGTCGAGGAGTGGGACGACGAGGCCGCGCGCAAGGGCTATTGCCTCTACAAGATGGGCTGCAAGGGCCCGACCACCTACAACGCCTGCTCGACGGTGCGCTGGAACGGCGGCGTTTCGTTTCCGATCCAGTCGGGCCATGGCTGCATCGGCTGCTCGGAGGACGGCTTCTGGGATAAGGGCTCGTTCTACGACCGTCTCACCAACATCAAGCAGTTCGGCATCGAGAAAAATGCCGACCAGATCGGCATGGCGGCGGCCGGCGCCGTCGGCGCCGCAGTGGCCGCGCATGCGGCGGTGACCGCGGTGAAGCGGCTCGCGAGCAAGCGCGAAGACGCCGATCACAACAGCTAAACATAAAGACACACTTGGGCAAGGACAACCATGGGTATCCAGACTCCCAACGGCTTCAATCTCGACAATTCCGGCAAGCGCATCGTCGTCGATCCGGTTACGCGGATTGAAGGCCACATGCGGGTCGAGGTCAATGTCGACGCCGATAACGTCATCCGCAACGCGGTCTCCACTGGCACGATGTGGCGCGGGATCGAAGTGATCCTGAAGAACCGTGATCCGCGCGACGCCTGGGCGTTCACCGAACGGATCTGCGGTGTCTGCACCGGCACGCACGCGCTGACGTCCGTGCGCGCGGTCGAGAACGCGCTCGGGATCACCATTCCGGAGAACGCCAATTCGATTCGCAACCTGATGCAGCTTGCCTTGCAGGTGCACGACCACGTCGTCCATTTCTATCACCTGCATGCGCTGGATTGGGTGGACGTCGTCTCCGCGCTCTCGGCCGATCCGCGTGCGACCTCGACGCTCGCGCAGTCGATCTCGAGCTGGCCGCTGTCCTCGCCCGGCTATTTCAAGGATCTGCAGACCCGCCTGAAGAAGTTCGTCGAGTCCGGACAGTTGGGTCCGTTCAAGAACGGCTATTGGGGCAGCAAGGCCTACAAGCTGCCGCCGGAGGCCAATCTGATGGCAGTGGCGCATTATCTGGAAGCGCTCGATTTCCAGAAGGAGATCGTCAAGATCCACACCATCTTCGGCGGCAAGAATCCGCATCCGAACTGGCTTGTCGGCGGTGTTCCCTGTCCGATCAATGTCGACGGCACCGGCGCCGTCGGCGCCATCAACATGGAGCGGTTGAACCTGATCTCCTCGATCATCGATCGTATCATTGAGTTCAACGAGATGGTTTATCTGCCCGACGTGGCTGCAATCGGTTCGTTCTACAAGGACTGGCTTTATGGCGGCGGCATTTCGGGCCAGAGCGTGCTCGCCTATGGTGACGTGCCCGAACATGCGAACGACTATTCCGCCAAGAACCTGAAGCTGCCGCGGGGCGCCATCATCAACGGCAATCTGTCCGAGGTACTTCCGGTCGATCATGCCAACCCCGACGAGATTCAGGAGTTCGTGGTCCACTCCTGGTACAAATATCCCGACGAAACCAAGGGCCTTCATCCCTGGGACGGCGTCACCGAGCCGAACTACGTGCTCGGGCCCAATGCCAAGGGCACCAAGACCGCGATCGAGCAACTCGACGAGGGCGGCAAGTATTCGTGGATCAAGGCACCGCGCTGGAACGGGCACGCCATGGAGGTCGGCCCGCTGGCGCGCTGGGTCGTCGGCTATGCGCAGAACAAGGCCGAGTTCAAGGATCCCGTCGACAAGTTCCTCAAGGATCTCAATCTGCCAATGTCGGCGTTGTTCTCGACGCTCGGCCGCACCGCTGCGCGTGCGCTCGAGTCGGTCTGGGCCGGGCGCCAGATGCGCTACTTCCAGGACAAGCTTATCGCCAACATCAAGGCCGGCGACAGCTCGACCGCGAACGTCGACAAGTGGAAGCCGGAGAGCTGGCCGAAGGAAGCCAAGGGCTTTGGCTTCACCGAGGCCCCGCGCGGCGCGCTCGCGCACTGGATCAAGATCAAGGAGACCAAGATCGACAACTACCAGTGCGTGGTACCGACCACCTGGAACGGCTCGCCGCGCGACCCCAAGGGCAATATCGGCGCATTCGAGGCCTCGCTGATGAATACGCCGATGGTCAATCCCGAGCAGCCATTGGAGATCCTGCGAACGATCCATTCCTTCGATCCATGCCTGGCCTGTTCGACCCACGTTATGAGTCCGGACGGCCAGGAGCTCGCCAAAGTCAAGGTCAGGTAGGAGGCGGTCATGATGGATGCAGTTGCATCTCCGGCGGAATCCGAACAGGACCTCACCGAGATCGCGGCCGATGCAGCCGGCGAACATGCGGTGGGCCGGCCCACCGTCTATGTCTACGAAGCGCCGGTGCGCATCTGCCACTGGGTGAATGCGTTCTCGATTCTGATCCTGATGGTCACCGGCTATCTGATCGGGACGCCGCTGCCGTCGGTCGAGGGCGAGGCGTCCGCCAACTTCGTGATGGGCTATATCCGCTTT
The DNA here is from genome assembly GCF_055413685.1 of Bradyrhizobium sp. LeoA1Lang. Lineage (NCBI taxonomy): Bacteria > Pseudomonadati > Pseudomonadota > Alphaproteobacteria > Hyphomicrobiales > Nitrobacteraceae > Bradyrhizobium > Bradyrhizobium sp. LeoA1Lang. The sequence goes on from NZ_JBVAPG010000144.1 coordinate 6,040, forward strand.
GCCCATTTCGCGGCCGGGCAGGTGCTCGCGGTGTTCTTCCTCGCGCGAATCCTGTGGGCCTTCGCCGGCAACCACCATTCCCGGCAGATCTTCTATCTGCCGGTGCATCGTCGGCAGTTCTGGAAGGAAGTGCTGCATGAGATTCGCTGGTACGCGTTCCTGGAGCGCCAGCCGAAGATGTATGTCGGCCACAACCCGCTGGCGCAGACCGCGATGTTCACCGGCTTCACGCTGTTCGTGACCTTCATGATCGTCACCGGCTTTGCGCTCTATTCGGAAGGTGCGGGTATCGATAGCTGGCAGCACAAGCTGTTCGGCTGGGTGTTTGCGATCTGGCCGAACAGCCAGGATGTTCACACCTGGCATCATCTCGGCATGTGGGCGCTGGTCGTGTTCGTGATGGTGCACGTCTACGCCGCGGTCCGCGAAGACATCATGTCACGCCAGAGCATCATCTCCTCGATGATCTCCGGCGAACGTCAATTCCGCGATTGAAATTGAAAAGCTGCCGATGCCGACATTCTCGCAAGACAACCGCATCCTGGTGCTCGGCATCGGCAACATCCTGTGGGCCGACGAAGGATTTGGCGTGCGCGCGGTGGAGGAGTTCCACCGCCGCTACGCCGTGCCTGGTAACGTCACCATCCTCGACGGCGGCACGCAGGGTCTCTACCTCGTCAACTATCTGGAAGAGGCCGACCGCATGATCGTGTTCGACGCCATCGACTACGGCCTCGAACCCGGCCAGTTGAAGCTCGTGCGCGACGACGAGGTGCCGCGCTTCACCGGCGCCAAGAAGATGAGCCTGCACCAGACCGGCTTCCAGGAAGTGATCAGCGCCGCCGATTTGCTCGGCCGCTGCCCAAAGCATCTCGTACTGATCGGCTGCCAGCCGCTCGATCTCGAGGATTGGGGCGGGCCGCTGACGCCGCCGGTGCGCGAGCAGATCTCGCCTGCGATCGATCTCGCCTGCGAGATCTTGGCCGAGTGGGACGTCACGGTCAGCCGCCGCAGCGCGCCGTTGGCGCAGTCCGAGCGGCTGCTCGCCAATGACATCAATCACGCCAATTACGAGATGCGGCCGGCCTGACCGGCGCGCTCCGGAGACAGCGCGATGTGCCTCGGCCTGCCGATGACAATTGTCGAGACCGACGGCATGTCGGCGCTGTGCGAATTTCGCGGCGAGCAGCGCCGCGTCTCCATGCTGCTGCTCTCCAACCCTCCGGTTGGCGCCCATGTGCTCGTCTATATCGACACCGCGATCCGGTGTCTCGATGAGGAAGAGGCGCGGCTGATCGGAGCTGCGATCGACGGTCTTGGTGCGGCGCTCGACGGCGAGGATTGCGACCGCTCTTTCGCCGACCTGATCGGCCGCGAGCCGCAACTGCCCGCGCACCTTCGGTCGGAATAGGCCAACGTCCAGGCATGCATCCGCGGCCGGATCGGCGTGCGGGCGCACAACGGGCTGCGTGGAAGGTATCTTTCTATCTGCAAAGTTGGCTTTCATCAGAAATGGAAAGTATCTTATCATTGGGGCGCGAGTCATCTTGCGTGTCATAAAATACATGATGTAAATCAATGATATAAATCCGAAAAGTCGCTAGCGCGTGCTGGCACATGACTTGCTAATTCCTATCCCGAGCAACTTCATATGCTTGTCAGGGGAGGTCTGATGGAATTCCAGGTAGGGAAGCATGATCTGACGCGGCACGGCCTGAATGAGGTCGACGCCGCGACGGTCGATCATTTTCTTGGCGCGACTGATGAGGCCGGGGCGGTCGCGGTGCTGCTGTCGGCGGGCGATCCCAATCGCTTTCCGGAGGCGATCGATGTCGCCGTGGTGTTGCCGGAGCTGATCGCGGCGTTCGGGGGCCGGCTGCGCGGTGCGGTCATCGCCCGCGGCGACGAGAGCGCGCTCGGCCAGCGCTTTGGCGTGCGCGTGCAACCGACGCTGATCCTCGTCGCCAAGGGTGAGACGCTGGGGCTAATCGCCAAGATCCAGGACTGGTCGGTCTATATCGACCGCATCAACAAGCTGATCGACCGTCCGCGCGGGCAGAGCGCCGCGGTCGCCGTCACCATTGTTCCCCAGCATCGCGCACAAGGTGTCGAGCTATGAAAGTCGGATTCTGGGATTTGCCCGAAGGCGCCGAGCAACCGGTCAGCGTGTTTCCGATCGGCGAAGAGAGCCTCAATGCCGCGAAGGGCAGCCTGACGGCGGCCGGCGCGCTCGCAAGGCTTGCGACGCTCGACAGCGCTGAGCTTGCGAAGAGCTGCCCGAACGCGGTCGCGCTGCTCTCGAGGGTCGCGGAAGGCGTCGCGGGCCAAAAGGCGGACGCGCCGTCTCAACTGTTCCGGCTCGGCAATCTCAACGATCTCGAGAGCAAGCTCGTGGCCGACGTGCTCGGCGAAGGCGAGGTCGGAGGCGTTGTTGCGCTGCCGGACGGATCGCTGGCCCAGATCCAGGAATCGGTGCTGGCGGGGCTCTGGCGCGTGCGTCTCGAGACCGACGCCAACCACGAATATCTCGAGATCGGCGCGATTCCGGAGATCGTCAGGCGCGCGGCCGCCGACCTGACGTCCGTCGATTTCGAAATCGGGCAGGTTCCGGAGGGCGCCATGAACGTGCTGCCGGTGCTCGCCGAAATCCGCGAGCGAGCGCTGGCTTGGCGGCCCGGCATTCGCTCGCAGATCATCAACTTCACGCTGCTGCCGATGAGCCCGGTCGATATGAGCTTCCTGCAGGACACGATCCGGAACGGACCGATCCAGCTCGTGTCGCGCGGCTATGGCACCTGCCGGGTGCTTTCCACGGGCATCCGCAATGTCTGGTCAGTCCAGTTCTTCAACGCCATGGACACCATCATTCTGGACACGCTGGAAGTCGGCGGAGTGCCGACCGTCGCGATCGCCGCGGATGAGGACTTTGAGGACTCTGCCGAGCGGCTGCAGGAAATCATCGAGGCCTACTTCAAATGAGCGCCTTCGAAAACTTTGGCGTGCGCCAGGATGTCGCCGATGTCGCGCGGCTGGAATGTGGCATCTGCTGGACCGTTTATGATCCAGCTGATGGCGACGAGGTGGCGCAGATCGCACCCGGCACGCCGTTCGCGGAGCTGCCGGCGGAGTGGCATTGCCCGAACTGCGATGCCCCGAAATCCAAATTCATGGCGATCGAAGCATGACGGGGAGCGCGCCAAATCCCGACGCCGACGCCGACGCCGTGGCGTGGGGCGAGCTTCTCGCCGGAAGCTATCGGGAGATCGGCGAGCGCGCGATGCGCGATCTGCCGATCTACAACGATGCGCTCAGCGTCGAGGCAGTCGGCTTCCGCCGGCTCAACAGCAGCATCGTCGGCATCATGGTCACGCCCTGGTTCATGAACGTCGTGATGCCGGCGAGCGCCGCGCGGGACACCTCGGGCGCGACACTGCGAATCCGCTTTCCCGCGGGGGACGTCGAATTTACCCTCAGCGAGGTCGGGCAAATGAGCCGGATCGCGAGCTGTTCGCTGTTCTCGCCGATGTCTGAGTTCGCCGACATGGCGGCGGCGCGGGCGACGGCCGAAGCCGCGCTCGCCGAACTCATGCTGCCGGCCGACAGCGAGGAGGCGGTCCGCCGCCGCGAGCCCGCGACAACCTCGATCGATCGGCGTAACTTCCTGCGTGGGGCTTTGACGGAGCGGCGCGGATGAGCCTGGCCTTCCGCAATGAGATCGACATCACGGTGTGGCTTGCCGGCGCCACGATCGCCGATGTCGCGATCCGGCCGCGCAGCCGGCCGCCATTGACGCGGCTGTTTGCGGGAAAGCCGGCGGCTTCGCTGCTATCGGTGCTGCCGCGGCTGTTCTCGCTCTGCTCGGTCGCCCATCAGGTGGCGCTCCTGTCGGCGGTCGAGGCGGCGCAGGGGCAGGACGCGACGCAAGCGATCGTGCAGAGTCGAGCCATTGCGGTCGCCTCTGAGCGACTTACCGAGTTGCTGCGCGGCCTGTTTATCGGACGGTTCGCGCTAGACCGCGCAAGCGCCTCCGCCGTGCGTGGCATGATGCAGGCAAGCACGATCCTAAGCGGCGCGAGCGAAGGCGTGCCACAAGCCTTCCGTCGCGACGCGGTCGCACAGATCAAAGCTGCGCTCGCCGCGCTGGGGATCGCCGGCGACGGCCAGGCGCTCGCGCCGGGCAGCGCGCTCGCCGCATTTGTCGCTCGCTGCGATGGCGAAGCATTGTCGCGGCCGGTGGCCGAGCAATCATTCCTGACCGCGGCTGACGATCTCGAAATCGTCACGCGCCTGCTGGCGGATGGTGCGGCCTATTCCGATGCGCCGGAAGTCAGCAGCAAAATTCCAGAAACCGGCATCTGGGCGCGCCGGGCGGGGCGCGAACCGGGCCTGTCTGCGGGCGCGAGCCCCGCCGCGCGGCTCAAGGCGCGCATCACCGAGGTGGCAGAGCTCTGCGCTTGGCTCGATGGCCGCGAGGAGGATTTTGATGACGGCGTGGTCGCGAGCTATCGGCTCGGTACCGGCAAGGGCGCGGCTGCGGTCGAATGCGCGCGCGGCCGCCTCTACCACGCGGTTGCGCTCGACGACGAGGATCGCATCGTCAGCTTCGAATTCCTGGCGCCGACCGAGTGGAATTTCCATGCCCGCGGACCGCTGGTCCGCAGCCTCAAGGGCTTGCTGCTTGCCGCCGGCCGCCAGGGACAGGATGCGGTCCGCATGCTGGTCGACTCGTTTGACCCCTGCGTCGGCTTCAGCCTCAGTTTTCGCGAGGCGGGCCATGCATGAGATGGCGCTGTGCGAAGGCATCGTCGGCATTGTCGAGGAGGAAGCGCGCAAGCGCTCCTTCACCAAGGTGAATGTCGTCTGCCTCGAAATCGGAGCGCTCAGCCACGTCGCGCCGGAGGCGATGAAATTTTGCTTCGAGGCCGTCGCCGCAAGAACCATTGCGCAAGGCGCAAAACTCGAGATCGTCGAGACGCCGGGAACAGCCTGGTGCATGGCCTGTTCAAAAAGCGTCGAGATCAAGCAGCGTTACGAGCCGTGCCTCTCCTGCGGCGGCTATCAATTGCAAGTGACGAGCGGCGAAGAGATGCGTGTAAGAGAATTGGAGATCGACTGATGTGTACGGTCTGCGGCTGCAGCGACGGCAAGGCGTCCATCGAACATACACATGATCATCATTACGATCATGACCATGGTCACCACGGGCATCATCATCCACATCATCACGGTCACGGCCATGAACACCACCATCTCCACGACCATGCGCCGGGCGATGCCGGCTTAGTCGACTGCGGCGCAAATCCGGCAGGCCAAAAGATCGCGGGTATGAGCAGCGATCGCATCATCCAGGTCGAGCGCGACATTCTGGACAAAAACGACCGGCTCGCCGCCGACAACCGCGCGCGTTTCCGCGCCGACGATGTGTTGGTCTTCAACCTGGTCTCGAGCCCCGGCGCAGGCAAGACTTCGCTGCTGGTCCGCGCCGTATCCGAATTGAAGGATAGTTTTGCGATCGGCGTGATCGAAGGCGACCAGCAGACCTCCAACGATGCCGAGCGTATTCGCGCGACTGGCGTGCCGGCGATCCAGGTCAACACCGGCAAGGGCTGCCACCTCGATGCCGCCATGGTCGGTGAGGCCTATGACCGGCTGCCCTGGCTGAATGGTGGCCTCCTTTTCATCGAGAATGTCGGCAATCTTGTGTGTCCGGCCGCATTCGATCTCGGCGAGGCCTGCAAGATCGTGGTGTTCTCAACCACCGAGGGCGAAGACAAGCCGCTGAAATATCCGGACATGTTCGCGGCCTCATCCCTGATGCTGATCAACAAGATCGATCTCGCGCCCGTGCTCGACTTCGATCTCGCGAAGACCATCGAATATGCGCGGCGGGTCAATTCGAACATCGAAGTGCTGACGGTATCGGCGCGCACCGGCGAAGGCTTCCCGGCCTTCTATGCCTGGATCGGCAAGCGGGTTTTGACGATGAAGCCAGCCTCGATGACGGCGGCGGAGTGACAATGGGCGGCGAGGCCGTAACATTGGACGGACGGCGGCTGCGTCTGCACGTGCGCGGCGCGGTGCAGGGCGTCGGCTTTCGTCCCTATGTCTATGGTCTCGCCACGCGCTATCGCCTCGGCGGCTTCGTCGCCAACGATTCCCACGGTGTCGTCATCGAGGTCGAGGGCGAGCGCGCATCGGACTTCGTCGCGGCGCTGCCGCTCGAAAAGCCGCCGCTTGCCCGGATCGACGAGATTTCCGTGCAGCCGGTCGGCGCGGTCGCAAGCGCGGAGTTTTGTATCCGCGCCAGCGAGCAGGGCAGGGTGTCGACGCGCATCGTCGCCGATGCCGCAACCTGCAAGGAATGCTTGCGCGAGCTGTTCGATCCGACCAGCCGCTTTCATCGCTATCCCTTCGTCAACTGCACCCATTGCGGTCCGCGCTACACCATTGCCGAGCGGCTGCCCTATGACCGTTCGGCCACGGCGATGAAGCGCTTTGCGATGTGCAAAACCTGTGCGGAGGATTACGCAGATCCCAGGAGCCGCCGCTTTCATGCCGAGGCGATCGCCTGCCCACAATGCGGCCCGAGGCTCAGCCACGAAATCGCAGACGTCGCCTCTGCGATTGCCGGCGGCAAAATCGTCGCGATCAAGGGGCTCGGCGGTTATCAGCTCCTCTGCGATGCCCGCGCCGAGCGGGTCGTGCGGCGGCTGCGGCAGCGCAAGCAGCGCGACCAAAAACCTTTTGCCGTCATGGTCGGGTCGGTGGATGCGGTCGCTGACATCGCCGGCGCCGATGCCGCCGAGCTTGCGTTGCTCCAAACGTCGCCGCGGCCGATAGTGCTGATGCCGTCGCACCATCGGCTCGCGCCTGCGATCGCGCCGGAACTGTCGCTGCTCGGCGTCGTGTTGCCAGTCACCCCGCTCCATCACCTGATCTTCAACGCGCTGAACTCGGCGCATAAGCGGGCCGGCGAAAGCTGGGCGATCGTCGCCACTAGCGCCAATCCCGGCGGAGAGCCGCTCCTGATCGACAATCGCGAGGCGGAGCGGCGCCTTGCCGGCATCGCCGATCTCATCGTCACCCATGACCGCGACATCGTCACCCGTGCCGACGATTCCGTGGCGGCGGTCGTTGCAGGCCGTACGCAATTCCTCCGCCGCGCCCGCGGCTATGTGCCCGAACCGGTCCGCCTCGCGCGCGCCGTGCCGCCGATCCTTGGCGTCGGCGGTGCCCTGAAATCGACCGTGACGGTCACGTGGGGCAGAGAGGCCTTCGTCTCCCAGCACATCGGCGACCTCGACACCGCGGAGGGCATCCGCTTCTTCGAGGAGACGGTGCATCACCTGCTTTCAACGCTGGACGTCGAGCCGGTCGTCGTCGCCCATGATTTGCATCCGAACATGGCCTCGACCCGCTTTGCGGAAGGACGCGGGAAGCGGCTGATCGCGGTCCAGCACCATCATGCCCACGCGGCCTCCGTGATGGCGGAACATGGCGTCGCCGGACCGGTCTTGGCGCTGGTGCTCGACGGTTTTGGCCATGGCAGCGATGGCGGCAATTGGGGTGGCGAGATCTTGCTATGCGACGGCGCGCGGTTCCGGCGGCTCGGCCATCTCGCGCCGATGAAGATGCCGGGCGGTGATCGCGCCGCGCGCGAGCCGTGGCGGATCGCCGCTGGCGTGCTGCATGCCCTGGGACGCGGCGAGACGGTTGCGGCTCGCTTTGCGGCGCAGCCGCAGGCCGCGCGTCTCTCCGCCTTGCTCGAGCAAACAGGCGTGCCGACGACGACCAGCGCCGGTCGGCTGTTCGACGCAGCCGCAGGGTTGCTGGGTCTTTGCCCGGTGCAGGGCTATGAAGGCGAAGCCGCGATGAGGCTGGAGGCACTGGTTCGCATGCTCCGTATCATGAAAGACGGCTGGACCATCGCGCACGGCGTGCTGTCTTTGCTGCCGTTGCTCGCGCGCCTTGCAGCCGAGAGGTTCGATCCCGTCGAGGGAGCCGAGCTGTTCCACGGCACTTTCGCCGCGGCCTGCGTCGACTGGATTACCCGCGCGGCGCGCGAGACCGGAACTACGACCGTCACCCTGAGCGGCGGCTGCTTCCTCAACGCGATCCTGTCGAACGAGATCGGACGCGGCTGCATTGCCGCCGGCCTCGCGCCGCTCCTGCCGCGGCAGCTGCCACCCAATGACGGCGGTCTCAGCCTCGGTCAGGCCTGGATCGCCGCGCTTCAACTCGAACAGCACGGCCTGGAAGGAACCGCCTGATGTGTCTTGCCATACCTGCTGAGATCACAAGACTTCTGCCCGACGAGATGGCGATCGTCTCCATCGACGGAGTCAGCAAGGAGATCTCGGTCGCGTTGATCGAGGACCTCGCCGTCGGCGACTACGTGATCATCCATGTCGGCTACGCCCTGACGAAGATCGATCCGGAGGAGGCGAGGCGGACGCTCGAATTGCTGCGCGAGCTCAGCGCCGAGGGACAGGGAGCCGTCTCATGAAATATGCCGACGAGTTTCGCGACAAGGAGATCGCGCTGGGGCTCGCGAAAGCCATCCGCGCGGAGGCGCATCCCGAGAGACCCTATCGCTTCATGGAGTTCTGCGGCGGCCATACGCATGCGATCTCGCGCTACGGCCTCGAGGACATGCTGCCGAAGCACGTGCTGATGATCCACGGCCCCGGCTGTCCGGTCTGCGTGCTGCCGGCCGGGCGCATCGACATGGCCATCCGGCTGGCGGCGCGGCCGGAGATCATCCTGTGCGTCTATGGCGACCTGATGCGCGTTCCGGGCTCGCAAGGAGCGTCGCTCCTGAAGGCGAAAGCGCGCGGCGCCGACATCCGCATGGTCTATTCCACGATCGACGCGATCCGGATCGCGGAGGAGAATCCCGAGCGCGAGGTCGTCTTCTTCGCCATCGGCTTCGAGACCACGACGCCGCCGACCGCGGTCATGATCCGTCTGGCCGAGAAGAAGCAGCTCGAAAACTTCAGCGTGTTCTGCAACCACGTGCTGACGCCGCCGGCGATGCAAAACATCTTGGAGAGCCCCGATATCCGCAACATCGGCCGCGTCGAGATCGACGGTTTCGTCGGACCCGCCCATGTCTCGACCATCATCGGCACCGCGCCTTACGAGTTCTTTGCGGAAGAATTCGGCAAGCCGGTCGTAATCGCAGGCTTCGAGCCGCTCGACATGATGCAGGCGATCCTGATGCTGATGCGGCAGGTCAACGAGAACAGGCACGAGGTCGAGAACCAGTATAGCCGGGCGGTGACCCGCGACGGCAATCTGCGCGCCAAGGAGGAGGTCTCCGACATCTTCGAGCTTCGCGATCAGTTCGAGTGGCGCGGGCTCGGGCAGGTGCCGTATAGCGGGCTGAAGCTGAAGCGCGCCTACGCCAAATACGACGCCGAGGTCCGGTTCGAAATGAACGAGCTGCGCGTCGACGACAATCCGGCCTGCGAATGCGGCGCCATTTTGCGCGGGGTGAAGAAGCCGGTCGATTGCAAGCTGTTCGGCACCGTCTGCACGCCGGAGACGCCGATGGGGTCCTGCATGGTCTCCTCCGAAGGCGCCTGCGCCGCGCACTGGACTTATGGCCGCTTCCGCGACCATCAGCAGAGGCGGGCGTCATGAAGGGCTATCAGCGCAAGCTCGATATCAGGAACGGCTGCGTCGACCTGTCCCACGGCTCAGGGGGCCGCGCCATGGCGCAATTGATCTCGGGCCTGTTCCACGAGGCTTTTGGCAATGAATGGCTCGCGCGCGGCAATGATCAATCGGCATTCGACGTCGGCGCCGGGCGCATGGTGATGACGACGGACGGCTATGTAGTCTCGCCGCTGTTCTTCCCCGGCGGCAATATCGGCTCGCTCGCGGTGCACGGCACCGTCAACGACATCGCCATGGCCGGCGCGCGGCCGCTCTATCTCTCGGCGAGTTTCATCATCGAGGAGGGCTTTCGCTTCGCTGACCTCAAGCTGATCGCGGAGTCCATGGGAGAAGCCGCGCGCACGGCTGGCGTCCACATCATCACCGGCGACACCAAGGTGGTCGAGCGCGGCAAGGCCGACGGCTTGTTCATCTCGACGGCCGGCGTCGGCGTCGTGCCTGACGGGCTCGATCTCTCGGCCGAGAACGCGCGGGTCGGCGATCGCGTGCTGATCTCCGGCACGCTCGGCGATCACGGCGTCGCCATCATGTCCAAGCGGCAGAATCTCGCCTTTGAGACCGAGATCGTCTCGGATTCGGCGTCGCTGCACGACCTCGTCGCGGAGATGGTGAAAGCCGGCGGTCGCGGCATCCGCCTGATGCGCGATCCCACGCGCGGCGGGCTCGCCGCCACGATGAACGAGATCGCCCAGCAATCCGACCTCGGCTTCCGTCTCCACGAAGAGGCGATCCCGGTGAAGCCGGGCGTGGCAGCGGCCTGCGAGCTGCTCGGGCTCGATCCGCTCCACGTCGCCAACGAGGGCAAGCTAGTCGCGATCGTCGCGCCGGAGGTTGCCGATGCGGTGCTGACCGCGATGCAGGCACATCCGCTCGGCCGTGACGTTGCCGACATCGGCGAGGCCGTTGCCGACGATCATCATTTCGTGCAGATGGCGACGAGTTTTGTCGGCGGACGGATCGTCGACTGGCTGTCGGGCGAGCAACTGCCGAGAATCTGTTGAGGAATCTGCTGAGGCCCACGATGCGCATCCTGCTCCTGTCGCATTCCTTCAACAGCCTGACGCAGCGACTTCACGTCGAGCTTAGGGAGCGAGGCCACGCGGTCTCGGTCGAGCTCGACATTCATGCCGACGTCACGCGCGAAAGCGTGGCGCTGCATCGGCCCGACCTGGTGGTCGCGCCGTTCCTGAAGCGGGCGATCCCGGAGGACGTCTGGCGCAGCGTGCGCTGCCTGATCGTCCATCCCGGCCCGCCCGGCGACCGCGGACCGGCCGCACTTGACTGGGCGGTCCTCGAAGGCGCCGACGAGTGGGGCGTCACGGTATTGCAGGCGGATGGCGAGTTCGACGCCGGCCCGGTCTGGGCGTTCCGCACCTTCCCGATGCGGCGCGCAGCCAAGTCCAGCATCTACCGCAACGAGATGACGTCGTGCGCCGTCGAGGCGGTACTCGAAGCCATCGGGGCGATTGAGTCCGGACGGCCGACGCCGCCACCGATGTGCGCGGGTGATCCGCGCATCCGCGTCCGCGGACCGTGCCGCCAGGCGGACCGGACGATCGACTGGCAGAACGACACGACCGCGACCGTCCTGCGCAAAGTCAACAGCGCCGACGGCATGCCAGGCCTTGCCGACAGCCTGTTCTTTGAGGATGTCAGGCTGTTCGACGTACACGAAGCGCATGACATTTCCGGCGTACCCGGCACCATAGTGGCCCAATGCGGCGGCGCGCTGGCGCGTGCCACGGTCGACGGCGCGGTCTGGATCGGCCAAGTCAGGCGGCTCGCGCCGAAGAGCCTGAAGCTGCCGGCGGCAAAAATCTTCGCCGCAGCGGCGGCGCACCTGCCGCACCGGTCCGGTTGCGGCTACGCTCCGATCCGATATCGCGAGCATGGCGAGGTCGGCGAGCTGCGATTCTCCTTCTATAACGGCGCCATGAGTAGCGGCGACTGCGAAGCCCTGCTCGGCGCCTATCGGGCTGCGCTGGCGCGCCCGACCAAGGTGCTGCTCCTGACCGGCGGCCGCGACTACTGGTCGAACGGTATTCATCTCGCCGAGATCGAGGCGGCCGACAGCGCCGCGGATGAGTCCTGGCGTAACATCAACGCGATTGACGATCTCGCCCGCGCGATCATCGAGACCACCGACCGCCTGGTCGTCTCGGTCATTCGCGGCAATGCGGGTGCGGGCGGCGTCTTCCTGAGCCTCGCTGCCGATGAAGTCTGGGCCAGCGACCAGGTCGTCCTCAATCCGCATTACAAGGACATGGGCAATCTCTACGGCTCGGAGTACTGGACCTATCTGTTGCCGCGCCGCGCGGGGGCTGCGAATTCCACCCGGATCACGCAATACCGGCTCCCGATGGGAGTAGTGGAGGCGCGGCGCCTCGGCATCGTCGACCGCGTGCTGTCCGGCGCGGAGCTTGCGGACGCGAACTTCGTGAAACTCGGGATCGCCATGGCGGTGGACGAAGGTTTTGCCGCGCGCCTTGCCGACAAGCAGCGACGGCGCGCGGCCCATGAGGCCGAAAAGCCGTTGGAGGCCTATCGCGATGAGGAGCTGCGGCGGATGCGGCTCAATTTCTACGGATTCGACCCGAGCTACCACGTTGCCCGCTTCAACTTCATCCACAAGGTGCCGAAGTCGCGCACGCCGCTGACCATCGCCAATCACCGGTCTCGGCGCGCGCCTGACCACTCCACCCCTATGGTGGTGCCATCATGAGCGTGCAGGGAACCATTCTGGTCGTGGACGACGAGGTCCGCTCGCAGGAAGCGCTGCGACGCGTCCTCCACGACGATTTCGAGGTGCTCTGCGCCGGCAGCGCGGCGGAGGAGCTCTGGCCCGATCCGGTGCGGATGATCATCTCCGGCTATTCGGACTCGGAGGACATCATCGCCGGGCTCAACGAGGCCGGCATTTATCAGTACATCACAAAACCCTGGCAACCGGACCGCCTTATCGACATCGTCAAGGAGGCGGTCCAGCTCTACCGGCTGCAGAAGGAGACGGAGACCGCGGGTGTCGACGTCAGGGCGACGCCGCAGCACATCAAGAAGGTCGTTTCGGTCAAGCGCGGCGCCGCAAAGCAGCTCTACGACTTCAACCGCATCGTGCACTCGCCTGACAGTCCGATGCATGGCGTCATCGAGCTCGGCCGGCGCGCCGCCGAATACGACATCTCGGTGCTGATCACGGGCGAGTCCGGGACGGGCAAGGAACTGCTGGCGCGCGCCATCCACTACGGCTCGGCCCGGGCCAGAAAGGCCTTCGTGGTCGAGAACTGCGGCGCGCTGCCCGACGAGCTGCTCGAAAGCGAATTGTTCGGCTGCAAGAAGGGCGCCTTCACCGGCGCCTACCAGGATCGCATCGGCCTGTTCGAGGTCGCCGACGGCGGCACCATCTTCCTCGACAAGATCGGGGAGACCTCGCCGGCGTTCCAGGTAAAACTGCGTGTACTGCAGGAGAGCGAGATTCGGCCGCTCGGCGCGCAGCGGGTGCGCAAGGTCGACGTTCGCGTGGTCGCCGCGACCAACCGCGATCTCGAGGCCGAGGTCGAGGCGGGCCGCTTCCGGCGCGATCCCTACTATCGCCTGGCGGCGTTTCCCGTCCACATGCCGGCGCTGCGTGAGCGCCCGATGGACATTCCCCTGATCGCGGAAGGGGTGCTGGCGTCGGTCAAAACCTCCTTCAACCGGCCGAGCCTGCGCTTTGCGGCTTCGGCGCTCGAGGCGTTCGTCAAGTACCACTGGCCCGGCAACGTGCGCGAGCTGCAGAACGAGATCCAGCGCATGGCGGTTCTGGCCGATGCCGACGAGTTGCGAGCCCCGCTGCTCGGCCGGCGCAACGGCAAGCAGGCGGCCGCGGTGGTCCATGGCAAGCTGAACGGGTCGGCGAACCTCAAGGACAAGGTGGAGGATCTCGAGAAGTCGGTTATCATCAGCTATCTGGAGCGGTACGAAGGCAATATCAGCCGGGTCGCGAGCGAGCTTGGGCTGTCGCGCGTCGGTCTCAGGAACAAGCTGTCCAGGTATGATTTGAGAAAAAATGCCAAAGGCGACGCATTCTCCTGAAGCCGGCGAGACCCAATCGCTGCTCAAGCTGGTCACCAATCGCGGCGCGATCGAGTTCGATCACGAGCGCGAGGGCGCCTGGATCGAAGTCATCCGCAAGATGGACGAGGTCTATTCCGACCTCCTGCGCTACGAGGTCGACCTTGAGCACAAGAATGCGGAGCTCGAGGAAGCGTAGGCCTTCGTCACCAACGTCATCGAATCCGTCTCTGACATCCTCATCGTCTGCGACTCGAAAGGGCTGGTGCAGCAGGTAAATTCCGCGTTCCAGCACACGCTAGGCTGCAGTGTTACTGATATCGTTGGCAGGAACATCGCGGATATCATCGATGCCGCGGACAAAGCCAAGCTGGTCCCGCTCCTGAAGCCCCGCAGCGCGGCTGACGTCGTCGACGGTGAGCTGCGGTTTCCGAGCGAGGGCGGCAGCTCCGATCTCTTTGCCATCAACAGCTCACCGCGCCACGATCATCGCGGCCGCTTCATCGGCGTGGTGCTGACCGGGCGCCCGATCGGCGAGCTTCGCCGCGCCTACGAGGCGCTGCACAAGGCGCATCACGAATTGCAGC
>NZ_JBVAPG010000145.1:0-20093 GCF_055413685.1 Bradyrhizobium sp. LeoA1Lang
CCATTCCAATGCGGATAATCTGCGTCACGGACGGCTCCCTCGTTTGAGATTTCGACAACCTCATTCTGGCACAACTGATGCCGTAGGGGGCCGTCCACCCCATCAACCACAGGGAGTTGTTGTGGCGCGGGCAAGTCACACCGTCATTGCGAGCGCAGCGAAGCAATCCATGCCTCCACTTGCCGTGCGATGGATTGCTTCGCTGCGCTCGCAATGACGGTGGGAGGCATCGGAGCACATCACGAAATCCTTTGGTTATGGGTCCCGGGTCCCGGCTACGCCAAAGGCTTCGCCGCGGCGCGCAAGCCCGGGACGACACTAGAGTGATGGCGGGCAGCCTCGTAAGCAACAAAAAGAAAAAAGCCCGGTTCTGGGGCGGCCAGAACCGGGCCAGTGATCAAACCGCAAGCGAGGAGAAAGCGGCCTTGTCGGCGGCAGCGAGCCGCCAACTGGCACATGGGATATCCCGCGGTTCGATAGCGATGTGTTTCGCAAAGCGCACCAGCTTCCAGTCGCCGGGGCTGTTGGTGAAGGCGTAACCTGCCTTTTTCGCCAGCCCGATCATGGCGTCGTTGGAACGCAAGGTGTCGCCGAACAGGCGCACCGCACCGAGCGCAGCGGCGCGGCATTCGACATTCTTCAGGAGCGCCCGGCCGATGCCCTGGCCCTGCCAGCGGTCGTCGATCGAGACGCCGAACTCGATGCTCGCATCCTCCGCATGGAAGGCATAGCGCGCTTCGCCGACGATGACTTCGAAGCCGTCAACCATCACGGTGGCGACCACGCTGAACTGCTCGCGCTCGCCGACATGGACGAAATTTTCCAGCACGTTCTTCGGCAGCTCGCGCATGGCGCCGAAGAAACGATTGTAGCGGGAGCGGATCGAGAGCGAGCGGAAGTAATTCTGCAGCTCCTCCGCATCGCGCGGCTCGACGAAACGCACGGTGATCTTGTCGCCGCTGCGCGAACGCAGCACGTCGGAATACTGCTTGAGATCGTCGAGACGCAGGGTGGTCATGACACGCTCTCCGAAAGAAATTGGCTGGCGCCCCGATTCGGCGGCGACGCCAGCATTGGCGTCATCTCATGCCCGCCAGAAGGGTTTTTCGGCTTCGTGGGCGACGTCGCTCCAGGACTTGCCGATGTCGTGGAGATCGCGCTCGGACCACTGGGCCAGCTCGCGGCGCGTCTCGTAGCGCTGATGCCAGACGTAGAGGGTCTCGCTTAATTGGGTGAAGGCCTTTGCGAACAGGCCCTGTCCATGATGATTTATCATCGATTCATGGGTGCAAGTGGACATGCTCAGCTCCTATCGCTAATCTGTCACACGAAATATCGGCGCTATTTCTGCCTTGCACAAACGACACTTTGTCCCGCTTCACATGAGATAAAGTCATATATCAGGACGGATGCAGGAGATGACCGCGAGGCTGCCTTCGCTGAACGGTTTGCGGGCCTTCGAGGCCGCGGCGCGGCACCTGAGCTTCACCCAGGCGGCCGCCGAGCTGAACGTGACGCAGACCGCGATCAGCCATCAGATCAAGCGGCTCGAGCAGGAGCTCGGCGTCCGGCTGTTCGTGCGGCAGAACCGGGCGCTGACGCTGACGCCGAAGGCGGCCGAATATCTCCCGGGCGTCCGCGCCGCCTTCAACGACCTGAAGCTTGCCACCGACCGGCTGCTGCGGCGCGAGGACGACCACGTGCTGACAGTGTCGACGCTGGCCTCGCTCGCCGCAAAATGGTTGCTGCCGCGGCTTTCCACATTCCAGGAGGCGCACCCGGGCATTGACGTCCGCATCACCACCTCGACCAGCCTGGTCGACTTCCAGCGCGACAATGTCGACGCCGCGATCCGCTACGGCCGCGGTCAATGGCAGGGATTGCGCGCCGACTGGCTGATGGCGGACGAGCTGTTTCCAGTCTGCAGCCCGTCCTTGCTCAACGGTGAGAAGCCGCTGAAATGCCCTGAAGACCTCCGCGGCCACGTGCTCTTGCACACCAGCAACGCCAACAGTGACGACTGGCGGCTGTGGCTGACGGCGGCCGGGCTGCCGGCCGACCTCTCGAAGCAGCCGGGCATCACCTTCGACCTGATCTTCATGACCATCCAGGCCGCGATCGACGGCATCGGCGTCGCCATGGGCCGGACATCCTATGTGCAGGACGACATCGCCAAGGGGCGGCTGGTGGTCCCCTTCAAGATAACGCTCCCCGCCGATGCGGGCTTCTATCTGGTCTCGCCGCAGGCGCGGGCTGATTCGCCCAAGCTTGCCGCATTCCGGCAGTGGATGGTGGCTTCGGCCCAAAGCAAGACCTGAAAAGCCTGCCGATTTCCGGGTGACCGGCGCGTTTGCGGGTTGGTCGCGCCGCATAGCTGTGCCAAATTGCCGCGCCGACGAGGCTTTTCGTCGCAGCACGGGGAGAAGACGCGCATGGCGCCAACGAGCACGGCAGAGATACCGCAGATCAAATCGCGCATCGGCGCCATCCTGCGCGCGACCAGCGGCAATTTCCTCGAGCAGTTCGATTTCTTCCTGTTCGGCTTTTATGCGAGCGCGATCGGCAAGGCGTTCTTCCCCTCCGACAACGAGACCGCCTCGCTGCTCAACACTTTCGGCGTGTTCTGGCTCGGCGCGCTGATGCGCCCGGTCGGCGCGATCGTGCTGGGCGCCTATATCGACCGCATCGGACGCCGCAAGGGCTTGATCGTCACGCTGGCGATCATGGCTGTGGGCACGGTGGTCATCGCGATCTGTCCGAGCTATGCGACGATCGGCATTGCCGCGCCCGTCATCGTGCTGATCGGCCGGCTGCTGCAGGGCTTTTCCGCCGGCGTCGAGCTTGGCGGCGTCTCGGTCTATCTGTCGGAGATCGCAACGCCCGGCAACCGCGGCTTCTACACCTCGTTCCAGTCGGCGAGCCAGCAGGTCGCGATCTTCGTCGCCGCGATCGTCGGCTATGTCCTGAGCGAGATGATCTCGCCGGCGACGGTGTCGGCCTGGGGCTGGCGCATCCCGTTCTTCATCGGCTGCCTGATCATCCCCTTCATCTTCGTGCTGCGGCGGACGCTGGAGGAGACGCCGGCGTTCCTCGCCATGAAGCGGCATCCGTCCGCGTCCGAAGTGTTCGCGTCCGCGCTCGCGAACTGGCGCATCGTGATCCTCGGCATGATGATCGCGATCCTGACCACCACGACCTTCTACTTCGTCACCGTCTACACGCCGACCTTCGGCAAGAACGTGCTGAAACTGTCGACGCATGACGCACTGCTGGTGACGCTGCTGGTGGCAGTGACCAATTTCATCTGGAACCCGGTCGGCGGCGCGGTCTCCGATCGGCTCGGCCGCAAGTCGGTGCTGCTGACGATCGCCGGGCTTTCCTTGATCACGGCCTATCCTGCACTGCACTGGCTGGTTGCCGCGCCGACCTTCGGCAAGATGCTGGCGGTCGAGATGATGTTCTCGTTCTATTTCGGCGTCTACAGCGGCACCATGCTCGGCTGCCTGGTCGAGATCGTGCCGGCGCATGTGCGCACCACCTGCTTCTCGCTCGCCTTTGCACTGGCGGCGGCGCTGTTCGGCACGTTCACGCCATTTGCGTCGACCTGGCTGATCGACCACACCGGCGACAAGGCATCGCCGGGCTTCTGGCTGATGCTCGCGGCAACGCTCGGCATCATCGCGACCTTGACGGTCTATCGTGGCGGCGAGCGAGTCGAGGCGCGCGAAGCGGTTGCCGCCTGACGGAGCAATTACCGGGGAGCGCGAAGCCGTAGGGTGGGCAAAGCGCAGCGTGCCCACCATCGCGAGCACAGCATGAAATGGTGGGCACGCTTCGCTTTGCCCACCCTACAACTCCACTACAAATCCACCACGACGTAGTCGCTTTCCACGGACACCGCGATAGTCTCCGCGACATACGGACCCTTCACCACGTTCGTGCCCGGCTCGACATTGACCGGATAGGCCCGCGCGCGGAAGCGCTTGGGGTCGCAGTAGGACTGGCCGGTGCGGATGTCGAATTCCCACCCGTGCCAGGGACAACGGATGATCTCGCCGAGTTTCGTGTACTCGATCTCGCCCGGATCGGACGATTGCGCGAGCCCGATCAACGGTCCCTCGCACAGCGAAGCGCCTTGATGCGGGCAGCGGTTCAAGAGGCCGAAGAACTCGCCCTTGACGTTGAAGACCGCGATGGGCCGGCCGTCGATCTCCATGAACTTCCGTGTGCCCGGCGGCAGTTCATTCACCGGGGCAACCACATGCCTGACCATCAGCACTTCTCACGCGTGATCTTTTCGGAAAACCGGTTCCCACTTTTCCGGATCATGCGAGCCCGTACAGCTTGCGCGCGTTGTCGAGATAGAACGCCCGCTTGTTGGCGTCGCTGACGCCGGCCGGCAGCACGCGCGAGGGCTCGTCATAGTCCCAATGCGGGTAGTCGGTCGCGAACAACAGCCTGTCCCAGCCGATCCACTCGATGATCTGGAACAGATGCTCGCGGCTATCAGGATCCTCCATCGGCTGCGTGGTCCACCAGATGTGGTCGCGGATATAGTCCGACGGCTTGCGCCTCAGATGCGGCACCTCGGCGTGCAGGCGCTCGAACACCTTGTCGAGGCGCCAGGCCAGCGACGGCGCCCAGCCGAAGCCGGCCTCGACCATCACCATGTTCAGTTTCGGAAAGCGCTCGAACACGCCTTCGAGCACGAGGCTCGCCAGCGCGGTCTGCTGGCATTGCGAGTGGCCGACCATCTCCTCGATATAGAAGCTCGGCCAGCCGGAGGCGGTGATGGGATTGCCGCCGAAGCCGAAGGCATGGACGCCGACCGGAAGCCCGGCTTCCTCCGCGGCCTCATAGATCGGCCGATAGCGACGCTGACCAAGCGGCTCGACATTGCGGCTCAGCAGCAGCACCTGCACGAAGTTTGCATCGCCAGCGCGCTTGCGGATTTCCGCGGCCGCGGCCTGCCCGTCCTCATTGGCGACGACGACCGAGCCCTTGAGGCGCTGGTCCTTGCTGGTCCATTTCTCGATCTGCCAGTCATTGATCGCGGAACAGATCGCCGCCGCGAGATCCTGATTGCGGATGCCCTGCCCGGTGTTGAGGGGGTTGAGCACGCCGAGCGCAACATTGTTCGGATCGAGATGCTGCTGCTGCATGAAGGAGAGCGAGGAGCCTTGCGGCCCGCCTTCCGGCGGATAGGCGTCGCGGCGCGACGCATTCGGCTGCGCCTTGGGATAGGGCGGGCCACCCATCATGCCCTGATAGGCGTGGACGCCGAAGGTCTCTAAATGCGCGTGCCAGCGCTTGGCGAGGAATGGATACAGTTCGGTTTGGGTGGCGCGCGCCGGGTGGATATCGCAATCAGCGATCGCGGTCTTGATGTTGGCGGACAATGCCGCTTCAGGGCGTTCGCGAATTTGAACATTCATGGCGCCACCTCTTTCACCGATTGCTTCAAGCGCGTGTAAGTCGCGAGCGGATTGTCGATCATGATCTTGCGGACCAGGTCGGGCGAAATCCCCTTCGGCAGCACCTCGTCGCCGTCGAATTGCCAGTGCGGATAGTCGGTCGAGAATAGGAGCAATTCGTCCGACTGCATATGGTCGAACAATCGGTTCAGCGTCTCGCCTTCCGGCGGCGCATCGACCGGCTGCAGCGAGAAACGGATGTTGCTGCGCACAATCTCGAGCGGCGCGCGATCCACCCACGGCGTCTCCATGCGGACGCCGCGCCAGAACTTGTGCAAGCGCCAGAGATAGGGCGGCAGCCAGGTGAAGCCGCTTTCCAGCATCACCATTTTCAGGTTCGGATGGCGGGCGAACACACCCTCGACGATCAGGCTGGTCAATTGCGTCTGGAACGCCTGCGCCTGCGCGACATAATCCTCGATGTGATAGGAACCCCAGCCCACCGAGGTCGGCGGGTTGTGATAGGCGCTGCCGGCGTGCACGCCGATCGGCAAGCCCAGGCGCTCCGCCGCGGCATAGATCGGCCAATAGTGCCGCTTGCCCAAGGGCATGTCGCCCATAACAAGCATCAGCACCTGGACGAAGCGCGGATCCCTGGCGCAGCGCTCGATCTCCCTCACGGATTTCTCGATGCTCTGCACGGGGATCACGATCGAGCCGCGCAGCCGATCGTCCTTGTCGAGCCATTCCCTGGCGAGCCAGTCGTTCAGCGCGCGGCAGAACGTATCAGCCATGTCCTCACTGAACACCATCTGCACACCATAGAGAGGATTGCAGATGCCGTAGGCGACACCGAACTTGTCGAGCGCCTGGCGCTGCATGTCGGCAAGATTGGAGCCGGGCTTGCCCTGCGCCGGCCGCCAATCCGGCCGCGCCGAGATCGGTGAATTGACCGGATAGGATTGCGACAGCAGATCCGTCATGCCGCGCGTCGTCACCTGGTCGCGCCAGTAGTCGTTCATGTACGGCAACAGGCTGGTCAGATGGGGCACGGCGGGATGCAGATCGCAATCCACGCCACCCCCGATCGGCGACGTCATGACGTTTCCTCGTTTAAGCGCGTGCGCCGCGCCCGTTGATTGCTCTGCATTCAAGCAGGCCTGCCACTAGCCCGCAACTCGGCAGGAGCCGAAGTGATGTGCTAGGAAGGCAGGACGCCCCGGAGAATTTTCATGGCAAACAACAAGAGAGGCGGCCGATGAACGAACTGGTGTCCATTGCGGAAAAGATTGCAGCGAGGCTAATCGAGCGGAAGCAGACGATTGCAGTGGCGGAATCCTCGACCGGCGGCCTGATCTCCGCCGCGCTGCTCGCCGTGCCCGGCGCCTCCGCCTATTTCATCGGCGGCGGCGTGATCTATACCCGCGATGCGCGGCGCGTGCTGATGGACATTCCCAACGAGACGATGAAGGGCATCCGCTCGGCATCGGAACCTTACGCAAAATTGCTCGCGAGCCAGATCCGCACGCGCCTTGCGACCGACTGGGGCCTGTCTGAGACCGGCGCAGCGGGACCGGCCGGCAACCGCTATGGCGACGCGGCGGGCCATAGCTGCATGGCGGTAGCGGGGCCTGTGGAGGCCGCGATCACGCTCGAGACCGCGAGCTGCGACCGGCAAGCGAACATGCAGGCGTTCGCGAAGGCCGCGCTGAATTTGCTGCTGGAGAATTTACGGTAGCTCGTGGTCCCAACGAACGGGGGCGCGACAACGTGAAGTGTTGCCGTCATTGCGAGGAGCGATAGCGACGAAGCAATCCATGTCACCACTTGCGGAGGCATGGATTGCTTCGCTCCGCTCGCAATGACGGAGAGGAGGCACGGCAGTTCCTCGTCGTCGTCTTAAGCCCGGGACGACAAGACTCACTTCTCCCGGAACGAGCGCATGAACTGGTCGCTCAGGGGCTTCATCAGATAGGACAGCATGGTGCGGTCGCCGGTCTGGACGAAGGCTTCGACCGGCATGCCCGGGATAACCTTGACGTCGCCGAGGCGCTTGATCTCGTCCGGCGGCATCGAGACGCGGATGGTGTAGAAGCTCTGCCCGGTGCGCTGGTCGGTGGTGACGTCGGCCGAGACGCGGGTGACGACGCCGCTGATCTCCGGCGTGGTGCGCTGGTTGAAGGCCGACAGGCGCAAGAGCGTCTTCTGGCCGATCTGCAGCTTGTCGATATCCTGCGGATTGACCTTGGCCTCCACCGAAAGAGCGTCGGCCTGCGGCACGATCATCATGATGGCATCGCCCGCGGTGATCACGCCGCCGACGGTGTGCACCGTCGACTGCAGCACCATGCCGTCCTGCGGCGCCCGGATGTCGATGCGGCGAAGCTGGTCTTCGGCAGTCACCTTGCGCTCGACGAATTCGCCGATCTTGTCGTTGGTCTCGCGCAGGTCCTTGGAGACTTCGGCCAGCATGTCCTTGTCGACCTGGATGATCTGCAGCTCGGTCTCGGTGATCTTGCCCTTGGCCTGCGCGCGGGCAGCGATGTATTGCGCCCGTTCGCCGGCGAGCCGCGCAGCGTCGCGCTCGAGCGTGTTCAGGCGCGTGAGCTGTACCAGACGCTGGTCATAGAGCTGGCGGACGCCGACGAGCTCCTGCTGCACCAGCTCGATCTCCTTGTCCTTGGCGACCTCCTGCGCCCTCAGGCCCTCGATCTCCTCCTTGAGCTGGGTAACGCGCTCGCGCAGTTGCGCCCTCTGGCCGATGCGGCCGTTGACGCGGACCTCGAACAGCTTGGTTTCGCTCGCCAGGACGTCGCGGACGTCGGGATCCTCGGCGCGGTCGGCCAAGACCTTCGGAAAGACGATCCTGTCGCGTCCCTGCTGCTCGGCCTCAAGGCGCGCCGCGCGCGCATAGAGCCCGTTGAGCGTCTTGACCACGATCGCAAGGCTCGCCTTCACCACCGTCTCGTCCAGCCGCACCACGATGTCGCCGGTCTTGACGAGGTCGCCGTCGCGCACGCGCACCTCGCCGACCACGCCGCCGGTCGGGTGCTGCACCTTCTTGACGTTGGAATCGACCACCACCGAGCCCGGCGCGATCAAGGCGCCCGAGATCGGCACGGTGGAAGCCCAGCCGCCGAAGCCGCCGGCCACCACCAGCACGACGACGAGGCCAACGACCAGATGCAGCCGGATCGAGCGCTGCGCCCTGCGCGATTCTTCGCTCATGATTTGGCTCCCGCATCGGAGACGATCTTGATCGGCGGCGCCGGGGCGACGCGCGGCTGCAGCACCTGCGCCAGCACGGTTTCCTTCGGGCCGAAGGCCTGTATGCGGCCTTCCTTCAGCACCAGGATCTGGTCGACGCCCTCGATTCCGATCGGCCGGTGCGCCACCACCACCACAATGGCGCCGCGCTCGCGCGCCGAGCGCACCGCCCGCGTCAGCGCCTCGTCGCCTTCGCTATCGAGATTGGAGTTCGGCTCGTCCAGCACGATCAGGAACGGATCGCCATAGAGCGCGCGCGCCAGCGCGATCCGCTGCGCCTGGCCGGCCGACAGCGCCGTGCCCTGCTCGCCGACCTGCGTGTCGTAGCCCTCGCGCATCTTGATGATCATCTCGTGCACGCCGGCTTCCTTGGCGGCGGCGATGATATCGTCCGACTTCGCTTCCGCGTCGAAGCGACAGATGTTCTGCGCCACCGTGCCCGCGAACAGTTCGACGTCCTGCGGCAGATAGCCGACATAGCGGCCCAGCACGTCCGGCGACCATTGGTCGAGCGCGGCGCCGTCGAGCCGCACCTTGCCGCGGAACGGCATCCAGACGCCGACCAGTGCGCGCACCAGCGATGACTTGCCTGAGCCGCTGGGACCGATGATGCCGACGCCGCTGCCGGCTTCGAGCGCGAACGCCACGTCGGCCACGATCACCCGCTGGTCGCCCGGTGCCGCAAGCGAGACGGCCTCGACCGACAGCCGCTTGGTCGGCGCCTGCAGCACGGTCTGAGTGCCGGCCGGCGGCATCTGCTGCAGCAGCCGGCTGAGCCGATGCCAGCTCTGCCGCGCAGCGACAAACCCCTTCCAATGCGCGATCGCGAGATCGATCGGCGCCAGTGCGCGGGCGCTGAGGATGGAACCCGCGATGATGATGCCGCCGGTCGCCTCCTGGAAGATGACGAGATAGGCGCCGACCGCGAGCACCGCGGACTGCAGCATCATCCGCAGCACCTTGGCGACCGCGCCGAGCCCGCCGGCAACGTCGCTCGCGCGCTGGTTGCCCGCGAGATAATTCTCGTTGGCCTCGCTCCAGCGCCGCTGCAGTCGGCTGGACATGCCCATTGCAACCAGCACTTCGGCGTTGCGGCGGCTCGCCACGGCGAGATCATTGCGACGGGCGGCGAGCGTCATGGCCTCCTTGGCGGGGCGGCGCGACATGAATTCGGTGATCAGCGTCAGCGTGATCAGGATGATCGCGCCGACCAGCGCGGTGACGCCGAGCAGCCAATGGAAGGCGAAGCAGATCGCCATATAGAGCGGCAGCCATGGCAGGTCGAAGAACGCGCCCGGCCCCTGGCTGCCGAGGAACGACCTGACATTGTCGAGATCGCGCAATGGCTGCAGGCCTTCGGTGCGATTGCCCATCAGCAGCGGCAGGCGCACGATGGTGTCGAACACACGGGCATTGATCGCCTCGTCCAGCGAGGTGCCGATCCGCCCGAGGATCCGTCCGCGCAGGAGATCAAGCACGCCCTGGGCGATGTAGAGGCCGGCGGCGAGCACGACCAGGCCGACCAGGGTCGGCACGCTGCGGCTCGGCAGCACGCGGTCGTAGACCTCCAGCATGAAGATCGAGCCGGTCAGATACAGGACGTTGATCACGCAGCTCATCAGGCCGACGCCGATGAAGGCGGCGCGGCAGGCGCGCAGCGCATCGCCGAGTTCGGAACGCCGGACGCCGGGAGCGGCTGCCATGAATGCTTATCTCTGCAAAAAGGGTCAAGTATTGACCACGTTTTACCGATGTTTGTGGCCAGCGTCTATTTATGTCGCGGCAGCCGCATTCTGGTTGCGTTAATTTCGGCGCAGTTCCGCACTGCGCAACCGTCAGGTCCAGGAAGGTTAATGACGGCCGCCGACTTCGTAGCCCGGGTGGAGCGGAACGCGAAACCCGGGACAACTGCGTCGGCGTTGGCGAGTGGTCTCCGGGTTACGCTAGCGCTTCACCCGGGCTACGGAGAGAGACTTCGGCCAGCACGCACCGCGCGATGCGGTCCGGCGTGACCTGCACGGCGGGCGGCAACTGCTCGGAGCAGCGCGGCTGCGCCTGGCTGCAGCGCGGCGCGAAGGAGCAACTGGTCGGCGCACGGTCGAGCGAGGGGGGCGTGCCCGGGATCGTCTCCAGCCGCTCCCCGCGCTTGGCGCCATGGATGGTCGAGGCCAGCAGGCCCTTGGCGTAGGGATGGACCGGAGAACGCACGATGCCACGGAGACTGCCCTGCTCGACGATCTGCCCGGCATACATGACGGCGACGCGGTCGCAGATCTCGATCGCAACGCCGATGTCGTGGGTCACGAAGATCACGGACATGCCGAATTCGCGCTGTAACTCGCGGAGCAGGAGCAGGATCTGGATCTGCACGGTGGCATCGAGCGCGGTGGTCGGCTCGTCCGCGAGCAGGATCTTCGGCTTGCAGGCGAGCGCAAGCGCAATCATCGCGCGCTGGCGCATGCCGCCTGACATCTCGTGCGGATAGGATTCGAGCCGGCGCTTGGCGGAGGGAATGCGCACCACCTCCAGCATCTCGAGCGCACGCGCCGTCGCCTCGCGCTCGCTCTTGCCCTCATGCCGCATCACGGTTTCCGCGATCTGGCGGCCGATGGTGTAGACCGGATCAAGCGCGAGCGCCGGCTCCTGGAAGATCATCGAGACGGTCTGGCCGCGAAAATTCGACAGCGCCTCGTCGTCCATCGCCAGCACGTCCTGTCCCAGCACCTTGACGCTGCCCGAGATCTGCGTCCGCTTCTTCGGCAACAGCCGCATCAACGCGCGCAGCGTGACGCTCTTGCCGGAGCCGGATTCGCCGAGCAGGCCGAGCACCTCGCCCTCACCGAGCGAGAGGCTCAGATCATTGACGGCGTGCACCGTGCGTTCGCCGGTGAAGCGGATGTTGAGATCCCGGACTTCGACAAGATTGGTCATGCGAGCTTCGGCACCTTGGCGTGGAAATCGGTGGCCCGCTGGAACGCCGCGCCGATGCGGAGCAGCGTGGCTTCCTCGAAGGAGCGGCCGACCAGTTGCATGCCGACCGGGAGCCCCGTGCGGGTGAAGCCCGAGGGGATCGCCAGCGACGGCAGGCCGAGATAGTTGACCGGGCGGGTGAAGCGCGTCAGCCGCTGGATCACCGCCTCGGCGCCAGGGCCATTGCCGACATCGCTCTCGGCGATCGTCGGCGCAGGCACCGGCGCTGCCGGGGCAATCACCGCATCCACGCCGGCAACCGCGGCATTGTAGGCCGCAAGGGCCGGGCCGCGCCAGCGCATCGCCTCGAGATAGCTGACGGCGGGAACCGCGAGCCCGTTCTGCAGCCGCATCAACACCTGCGCGCCGTAATCCTGCGGACGCTCGATCATCCAGCGCTTGTGGAAGGCGGCCGCCTCGGCGGCAAGCACGATCTGGGATGCCGAACTGAGCTGGCGCTGGTCGGGCAACTCGACCTTGACGATCTCGGCGCCCTCGCGCTTGAGGACGGCGATGGTCTCGTCGAGGATGCGCGCCACCTCGGAATCGAGATCGTCGACATAGAAGGCAGTCGGCAGGCCGATCTTGAGGCCTTTCAGCGAGCCCTTGGCGGCTTCGAGATAATCCGGCACCGACAGCGTCGAGGCGGTCGGATCCTCAGGGTCGCTACCTGCCATCAGGCCGAGCAGCAGCGCGCAATCCTCGGCGGTCTGCGCCAGGGGGCCGACGGTGTCGAGCGATTGCGACAGCGGCATTGCGCCGGCGCGGCTGACGCGGCCGACGGTCGTCTTCAGTCCGGTGACGCCGCAGAAATGCGCGGGCATGCGGACCGAGCCGCCCGTGTCCGATCCCAGCGCCGCAAATGTCAGTCGCGCGGCAACCGCCGAACCGGAGCCGGAGGAGGAGCCGCCGGTGATGTGGTCGACGTTCCAGGGATTATGGACCGGGCCGTAATGCACGTTGTGGCCGGTCGGGCCGTAGGCGAACTCGACCATCTGCAGCGAGCCGAGCCGGATGGTGCCGGCATCCTTCAATCGCTGCAGCGCGGTCGCCGTGGTCTTGGCGACAAAGTCGCGGCGGATCAGCGAGCCGCAGGTCACGACCTTGCCGGCCTCGTAATACATGTCCTTGTGCGCGAGCGGCACGCCGTGCAGGACGCCGCGGCTCCTGCCCTTCGCGAGTTCCGCATCCGCTTCATCGGCGGCGGCGAGCGCCTGTTCGGACTCGATGGCCATGAAGGCGTTGAGTTTGGGCTGCCACTCCGCGATGCGGTGCAGCAAGGCTCGCGTCACCTCGCGCGATGAGACTTTCTTCTCGGCGATCGCTTTCGTGACTGCGGTCAGCGACATCAAGGCAAGTTCGCTGCTCATTTCGACACCTTCGCGGTCTGCGCGAGGAGGAAGCTCGCGGGCTCGAGATCGAACGGCAGCGTGCCGGCGACCGGCGCAAAGCCGGCGAAAGCCGGGCTGATCGAATTGGAAATCCGCGCCGCGACTTCGCCGTCGACGGGAACGCCCGCGACATCGGCCATCGCAATCGCTTCCTTCGGACTGGGTTTCGTCATGCCGCCTCTTCCTCCCTTGCCGGTGCGCGGCTATGCCCCGAGCCCGGAATAGCCATGTAGCACGCCGCCTGATGACCCGTACTATCGAGCGTGGTCAGTTGTGGAGTGGCTTTTGCGCAGAGCGGCTCCGCAAACGGGCAGCGGGTGTGAAACCGGCAGCCCGGCGGCGGATCGATCGGGTTCGGCGGATCGCCCGAGATCGGCGGCACCTCGGTGCGCTTGTCCGGATCGGAGGACGGCATCGCCGCCAGCAGCGCGCGCGTGTAGGGATGCGCAGGTTGATCCCACACTTTATCGACCGGGCCGAGCTCGACGACTTCGCCGAGATACATCACGAGCACGCGGTCGGAGATGTAGCGGACGACATTGAGGTCGTGGCTGATGAAGAGATAGGTCAGCCCGAACTCGCGCTTGAGGTCCGCGAGCAGGTTGAGCACCTGCGCCTCGACCGATTTGTCGAGCGCGGAGACGGCTTCATCCAGGATCACCAGCCGAGGCGACAGCGCCAACGCACGCGCGATGTTGACGCGCTGGCGCTGGCCGCCGGAGATTTCGTGCGGATAGCGGTTGGCGAAGTTTTCCGGCCGCAGGCCCACCTTGCCGAGCAGTTCGCGCGCAAGCGCGCGCGCCGCGCTATCTGCCAAGCCATGCACCTTCGGGCCGAAGGCGATGGATTCCTCGATGGTGAGGCGCGGATTGAGCGAGGCGTAGCTGTCCTGGAACACCATCTGCATGCCCCTGCGCAATTCGCGTAGCGACAATGCGCGGCCGACCTGCATGCCGTCATAGATGATTTCGCCGGAATCGCGCTTCATCAGGTGCATCAGGAGCCGCGCGGTGGTCGACTTGCCGCAGCCGGACTCGCCGACGATGCCGACGGTCTCGCCCTTGGCGATCGTGAAGGAGACATTGTCGACCGCCCGCACGGTCTTGCGCGCGCCGAACAATTCGCCGCGCACCGGGAAGTGCTTGGTCAGGCCGTTCACCTGAAGCAGCGGCTGCGCGGCGCCGCCGACGTCCTCCACGGGGGCAAGCATGTCGATGTGTGAATGCATCTCGCTCATGCCTCAGTTCCGGATATCCATGGCGCTGCGCATGCCGTCGCTCAGCAGGTTGAAGCAGATCGAGACTGCGAAGATCATCACACCCGGCAGCGCCGCGACCCAGGGGTTGACGTAGATCGCGGTGCGCAGCGTGTTCAGCATCAGGCCCCATTCCGGCTCCGGCGGCTTGGTGCCGAGGCCGAGGAACGACAGGCCCGCGGCGAGGATCATCGACACCGAGATCAGGCCGGTCGCGTAAACGAAGATCGGGCCCAGCACGTTGCCGAGCATGTGCACGCGCATGATGGTGAGCGGACCCGCACCGGAGGCGCGCGCGGCTTCGACGAAATCCATGTTGCGCACGCCGGTCGTGACGCTTTCGGCGACGCGGGTGATCTGCGGCACGAACACGACGGTGAGCGATACGATGGAGTTGACGATGCCGGCGCCGAGTGCGCCGGAGATCGCGATCGCCAGGAGCACCGACGGGAAGGCGTAGAACACGTCGATGGTGCGCATGATCGCGGTGTTGAGCTTGCCGCCGACATAACCCGCGACCAGCCCGAGGCCGGTGCCGATCACGAAGGCCAAGATCACCGGCAGGATGCCGATGATCAGCGACAGCCGCCCGCCATAGACGAGACGCGACAGCATATCGCGGCCGAGCTCGTCGGTGCCGAGCAGATAGCCTGATGTACCGATGTGGCGCAGGCGGCGGATCATCGAGCCCTGGTAGGGATCGGCGAGCCCGAGCCATGGCGCGAACAGTGCCGCCGCAAAGATCAGGATCAGAATGAGCGCGCAGGCCATGCTGACCTTGTCGCGCATGATGCGGCGGCCGACGGTAGCCCAATAGCCTCGCGCCTTCGTCGCGGGGGCTGCTTGCAGTGCGAGATCGGTGATCGTGCTCATCGCGCTAGCCTCGCTTGATCCGCGGGTCGATCGCGGCCTGCGTGATATCGACCAGGAGGTTGAGCAGCACGAAGAACAGCGCCAGCACCAGGATCGTGCCCTGCAACAGCGGCAGGTCGCGCTGGAAGATCGCGGAGTTCAACAGCAATCCCGAGCCCGGCCAGGAGAACACGGTCTCGATCAGGATCGAGCCGCCGAGCATGTAGCCGAGCTGCAATCCCATCACCGCGAGCGCGGTGGGGGCCGCGTTCTTGATGACGTGGCGGAACACGTTGGTCTCGCGCAGGCCCTTGGCGCGCAAGGCCTCGACGAAATCCTGCGACAGGATATCGCCGGTCAGCGCGCGCACCGTGCGGGTGACGATCCCCATCGGGATCACCGAGCTCGTGACCGCAGGCAGGATCAGATAGCGCAAGTGGTCCCAGTCCCATGCCCAGGCGCCGGAGCCGCCGGGACCGGCGCCGACCGCGGGCAGCCAGTTGAGCTGCACCGAGAAGATGATCACCAGCACCATGCCGAGCCAGTAATGCGGCACCGAGACGCCGGCGATCGCAAAGGAAGTCGCGAGCTTGTCGATCCAGCTATCGCGGAAATAGCCGGCGATGAGTCCGAATAGCAGCCCGAGCGTGAAGCCGATCATCGCGGCAAAGATCGCGAGCATCACAGTGTTGCTTACGGCGCGCATCACCTCCGACAGCACGGGCCGGCCGGTCGCGATGGAATTGCCGAGATCACCGTGCACGGCGCGCCACAGCCACAGCCCGAACTGCACCGGTAGCGGACGGTCGAAGCCATAGGCGGTGCGCAATTGCTGCGCCAGCTCCTGCGAGGCGTCGGCCGGCAGCACCGCGACCAGGGGATCGCCGGGCGTGATATGCACGAGCAGGAAACACACCAGCGCGACGCTGATGACGATCGGAATCACATAGACGATACGTCTGGCGATATAGGCAAACACGAGCGACTCTCTACTTCCCTTCTCCCCTTGTGGGAGAAGGTGGCGCGCATGAAATGCGCGCCGGATGAGGGGTTCTATCCGCGGATGCTAATGCTGCTAAGGAGAGGCCTCTATCCGCGGAGGCAGACCCCTCACCCGGCTTCGCGTTCCGCGAAGCCACCCTCTCCCACAAGGGGAGAGGGTGAACAGCGCAACTTACGTCTATTGCGTCATCGAGACCGGCGAAAAATCGACGAACCAGCTCTTCGGCTGCACGAAGCCCTTGACCTTCGGGCTCATCGCGCGCGGCGCGACGTCGTGGGCGACGTAAAGGAACGCCGCGTCATCGACAGAGGCCGCATGCAGCTCGGCGAGCGCCGCGTCGCGCGCGGCGGGATCAAAGCTCTGGCGGGCCTTGGTCACCAGTTCATCGAATTTGGGGTTGTTGATATAGCCCCAGTTGTTCGACACCGGCGGCGCCATCGACGACTGCAGGAAGCGCACCAGCGCGAAGAACGGATCCATCGCCGCATAGGTGACGTTGGTCGCGTTCGAGCCATTGGCGGTCGGATCCTTGGCACCGCGCCGCCAGTTGGTGAACAGCGTGTTCCATTCGATCACGTCGAGCTGCACGTCGAAATAGCATTCGGCGAGCGCCTGCTGCAGATATTCATTCATCGGCAATGGCAGCATCTGGCCTGAACCTGACGCCGATGTCTGGATCTTCACCGTCAACTTCTTGTTCGGACCATAGCCCGCTTCCTGCATCAGCTTCTGCGCGGCAGGCTTGTCGTATTTGATCTGGAAGGTCGGATTGCCGCGCCAGGGATGGCCCGGTTCGAACGTGCCGGTCGCCGGCACCATCAACCCGGCAAGCAGGCCGTCGCGCAGACCTTCGCGATCGACGCAGAGATTGGCGGCCTTGCGGACGCGAATGTCGTTCCACGGCGAGCCCTCGATGCGGGAGAACTGCCAGGGCCAGACATGCGGCTCTTCTTTGCTGTAGAGCACGAAGCCGCGCTGCTTGATCTCGGGCAGCGCGTCCGGCGCCGGCGCCTCGACCCAATCGACCTGACCGGAGAGCAGCGCGGCGGTGCGCGCATTGGCTTCCGGCATCGGCAGCAGCACCATCTTGTCGACCTTCGGAACGCGCGCCTTGTCCCAATAGGCAGCGTTCTTGACGAGCTCGAGCCGCTCGCGCGGTGTGAATTTCGTCATCTTCCACGGGCCGGTGCCTGAGGCATCCTTGGCGAAGGCGGCCCAGGCGGCCTGCGATTTCGCCTTGGCGTCGGCGCCTTCGGAAGTGTCATAGAATTTCTGCCACTTTGCCGGGCTCGCCACGAACAGGTTGGTCAGGTTGATCGGCAGGAAGCTGTCCGGCTCCTTGGTGGTGAGTTCAACCGTCATGTCGTCGATCTTGCGGGCCGAGGCCAGCGTCGGCATGCGCGAGGCGGTGACGCCGACCTGGCTCGGATCGAACTGCGGTGCATCCTGCTTGAGCACCTTGTCGACATTCCAGACAACGGCGTCGGCATTGAACGGCGAGCCGTCATGGAAGGTGACGCCGGGACGCAGCTTGAAGATCCATTTCTTCTTGTCGGCATCGTCGACCTTCCACTCGGTCGCAAGGCCGGGGATGACCACGCTCGCCTTGTCGGCCGACGACAGGTCCCACATCGTCAGCCCGTCATACATCGTGAGCCCGGTGAAGCGGTTGCCTTCGAAGCCCTGATCGGGCTGCCCGAGCGTGCGCGGAATATCGGCAGCAGTCATGCCGATGCGCAGCACCGTTTCGGCGCCAGCTGCGCGCGGCACGGCGGCCAGCGCAATCGCCAGCGCCGCTGCCAGCGCCATCGCTTTGGTTCTCTCAGTACGCATTGCAAAGGTCCCTTCTTCAACTTCGGGTGATTAATTGTTGGGCAATCGTATGCAATGCCTGTGCCAAGGGGAATAGTTCTGCGGAAAATCGCCCCGGGATGCGTCGATTCTTCTCAGTCCGTGCCGCGGGACGGAAAGATGTGCCTATTCTGGCATCAAGCTTGCTTGGTTGGCATCCGGTATTCGGAATACGTCAACGGAGCTTTGGTAACATGCGCACCCGATATTCGATTCTCGTAGCTGCTTTGGCGCTTGCCATCGGCGCAGGCTGGAGCAGCAAGCCGGCGCAAGCCGAATCCGTGGTGCGCTACGGAATCTCGATGGCGGATATCCCGCTCACGACCGGCCAGCCCGATCGCGGCGCAGGTGCCTATCAATTCACCGCCTATACGATCTACGATCCGCTCGTCGCCTGGGAGATGGATGTCGCCGACCGGCCGGGCAAACTGGTGCCCGGCCTCGCCACGGAATGGAAAGTCGACGACAAGGACAAGACCAAGTGGCGCTTCACGCTGCGCAAGGGCGTCAAGTTCCACGACGGCAGCGACTTCAACGCCGATGCCGTGATCTGGAATCTGGACAAGGTGCTGAACGACAAGGCACCGCAATTCGACAAGCGGCAGAGCGCGCAGGTGAAGACCCGCCTGCCCTCGGTCGCGAGCTACGCCAAGATCGACGATTTCACCGTGGAGATCACGACCAAGACGGTCGACTCCTTCTTCCCCTACCAGATGCTCTGGTTCCTGGTCTCGAGCCCCGCGCAATATGAAAAGCTCGGCAAGGACTGGGACAAGTTCGCAAGCCAGCCCTCCGGCACCGGCCCGTTCAAATTGACCAAGCTCGTGCCGCGCGAACTCGCCGAGCTCACCAAGAACGAGGACTATTGGAACAAGAAGCGCCTCCCCAAGGTCGACAAGATGGTGCTGATCCCGATGCCGGAGGCATTGACGCGCACCAATGCGCTGCTCGCGGGCCAGGTCGACCTGATCGAGACGCCGGCGCCGGACGCCGTGCCGCAGCTCAAGGCCGCCGGCATGAAGATCGTCGACAACGTCACCCCGCATGTCTGGAACTATCATCTGAGCGTGCTGCCCGGCTCGCCCTGGACCGACATCCGCCTGCGCAAAGCGCTGAACCTCGCGATCGATCGCGATGCCGTAGTCGGGCTGATGAACGGACTGGCAAAACCTGCCAAGGGCCAGGTGGACCCCTCGAGCCCGTGGTTCGGCAAGCCGACCTTCGACATCAAATATGATCTCGCCGCCGCCAAGAAGCTCGTGCAGGAGGCCGGCTACTCCAAGGAGAAGCCGCTGAAGACGACCTTCATCATCGCCCAGGGCGGCACCGGCCAGATGCTGTCGCTGCCGATGAACGAATTCCTGCAGCAGAGCTTCAAGGAGATCGGCATCGACGTCGACTTCAAGGTGGTCGAGCTCGAAACTCTCTATACGCATTGGCGCAAGGGCGCGGCCGACGAGATGAACGCCGGCATCACCGCCAACAACATCGCCTATGTGACCTCGGACCCGCTCTACGCGATCGTCCGCTTCTTCCATTCCGGCCAGATCGCGCCTGTCGGCGTCAACTGGGGCGGCTACAAGAACCCGAAGGTCGATGCGCTGATCGACGAGGCCAAGCAGACCTTCGACACCACGAAGCAGGACGAACTATTGGCGCAGGCGCACGCACTGATCGTCGACGATGCCGTGCTGGTGTGGGTGGTGCACGACACCAACCCGCATGCGCTGTCGCCCAAGGTCAAGACCTTCGTGCAGGCGCAGCATTGGTTCCAGGACCTGACGCAGATCGGGCTGCAGTAGTTCTCGCGTCGCCTCTTCGCGTCATTGCGAGCGAAGCGAAGCAATCCATTTCTCCGCTTGTGGAGGCGTGGATTGCTTCGTCGCCACGCTCCTCGCAATGACGGGATTCCGTAGGGTGGGCAAAGCGCAGCGTGCCCACCTTTTCTTGCGCTGCTCGGGATGGTGGGCACGCTTCGCTTTGCCCACCCTCATATGGGGCTTTGTGAGTCAAGGCTCTCAGCGAACAGGGTTGGGTTGGGTTTTTGCGGTGAGAGGGCGGCGCGCGGAGCCATGCGTAGCGCAGCGCGA
>NZ_JBVAPG010000146.1:0-19998 GCF_055413685.1 Bradyrhizobium sp. LeoA1Lang
GCTTCTCGAAACTGAAGCGTTTCAGGCGCGTTGCTACGCGCTACGAAAAAACCGCACGAAATTACTTCGCTGTCGTCGCTATCGCCGCAACTCTGCTCTGGCTAACATAACTGTCCACGCGACCTAGAGCATGATCCGGAAAAGTGGAGACCGGTTTTCCGAAAAAGATCATGCTCAAACAAAGAGCTAGCAGTCTGCTGAAGAACCCCCTCGCCACGGAGGGGGCTTGATGATTCACTTTATCATCTCGAATCGGTGGAGATGATCGTGCGCGGCAGGTTTACGGATCAAGGCGGCCTGTTTTCGTACATCGCGCCGGATAAGCGTGTGCCAGCGAACCATCCGCTGCGGAAGGTGCGGGAACTTGTCCGGGATGTTTTGAGTGATTTGAACCGCAGCCTTGGGAGGCTCTACGCCAGCGAGGGACGTCCTTCGATCCCTCCGGAGCAATTGCTGAGCGCCCTGCTGCTGCAGGTGTTCTACGGCATCCGCTCCGAACGGCAGTTGATGGAGCAACTGGACTATAATCTTCTGTATCGCTGGTTCGTGGGACTGTCGCCGGACGATCCGGTCTGGGACCCGACCACCTTCACCAAGAACCGGGAGCGGCTGCAGAACGGCGATGTGTTCACGAAGTTCATGACCAGACTTCTGAACCATTCTCAGGTCAAGCCGCTGCTGTCGGACGAGCATTTTTCGGTGGACGGGACGCTGATCGAAGCCTGGGCTTCGCAGAAGAGTTTCCGCCCCAAGGACGGCAGCGGCGACGATGATGACGGCGCCAACTTCCACGGCCAGAAGCGCAAGAACGACACCCATGCGAGTACCAGCGATCCGGACAGCAGGCTCTATCGCAAGGCGGCCGGACGCGAGGCCAAGCTTTGCTATATGGGCCACGCCACCATGGAGAACCGGCATGGGCTGGCGGTGGCCGGCAGGGTCACGCATGCCAATGGCGTCGCCGAACGCCGGGCTTCGGAGATCATGCTGAAGGCGAGACGTAAAGCCGCAGGCCGCCGCATCACGGCCGGTGAGGACAAGGCGTACGATACCGCCGATCATGTCGCCAATCTTCGCGCCATCGGCGTGACGCCGCATGTGACACAGAACCTGGCCATCACCAAAACCGGCAAGACCCGCAACAGCGCCATCGACCAACGAACCACGCGGCATCCGGGGTACGGCATGTCGCAATCACGCCGGGCGATGGTCGAGTGCATCTTCGGATGGGGCAAGCAGCACGGCACCATGCGCAAGACCAAACATCGCGGCATCGCTCGCGTCGCCGCCGACTTCCTGCTCAATCTGATCGCCTACAACCTGATCCGCATTCCCAAACTACTTGCCGTTTAGCCACCCCGCGTCAGGTTGCACCCAACAACAGGCTAAAAATTACATCCAACTCCACCGCACCGCTCCAACAACGACCGCCGACAGTACGAAAAACTCTCCATTTCAAGGTTTTTCAGCAGACTGCTAGAGCGGGATGACGATTCGAAGAAAAGTCATCACGCTCTAGGTTTCGCGCCTGCGGATGGAGGCGATATCGTAGCGGGATAATCCGATGTCGCGCAGCATTCGGTCGTCGAGATCCCGCAGCTCTGCCGTGGCCTGGCGTATCGCCAGTTCTTCCCTCATCTTCGACAGCAGGAACGTCACCATCGCGCTGATCGAGACATACCATCGCGGAGCGTTCGGCGCCCGTTGGGTCCGTTTCGGATATGGTCGGGTGTAAAACAGTTGGTCGATGTGTGACATCGATATCTCCCGGCAAATATCAGTCCCGGGAGACTCTGCCGCAGCCATGTTTCCGGACCATTCCGACGCCGGAAAATACGGCTACGGCCGTAACGCGTGGCCGCGGCCGCTTTCCTGGCGATAGCGGATAACAGAGCTCGCGCCACCTCGCCCTTGATGGAGCCACCGCCGCTGGTAAAAAAATACGGTGACATCGCGCCGATGTCAGCCGGCCATGCTATGAAGAGGCCGGCGCAGTCGCCGTCTCTCTAAAACAACCCCAAGGACTTTCGTATGAAAGTGGTCAAGCTCTTCGGTCTAACACTAGGTGCGTCACTTGTGCTGTCCTCTGCAGCGCTGGCCCAGGACATCAGGGTGGCGGTTGCCTCATCGATCACCGGCAGCGAAGCCGCGTTCGGCCGCCAGTTCCAGAACGGCGCCGAGCAGGCGGTGGCCGACATCAATGCCGCAGGCGGCCTCCTCAACAGGAAGCTGGTGCTTGATGTCAACGACGACGCCTGCGATCCCAAGCAGGCGCGCTCGGTGGCGGAGAAGATCGCCAGTGCGAGAATTCCGTTCGTCGCCGGCCACTATTGTTCTTCGTCGTCGATCCCGGCGTCGGAAGCCTATGCGGACGGCAACGTGTTGCAGATTTCGCCGGGCTCGACCAATCCGCTGCTCACGGAGCGCAAGCTGTGGAACGTGCTGAGGGTCTGCGGCCGCGACGACCAGCAGGGCCTGGTTGCCGCCGCCTATATCGCCAAGAATTTCGCCGGCAAGAACATCGCGATCCTCAACGACAAGACCACCTACGGCAAGGGGCTTGCCGACGAAACCAAGAAGGCGCTCAACAAGGCCGGCGTCACCGAGAAGATGTTCGAATCCTTCAACAAGGGCGACAAGGATTTCAATTCCATCGTGTCGCGGTTGAAGCGCGAGAACATCGATCTGGTCTATCTCGGCGGCTATCATCAGGAGGCGGGTCTGATCCTGCGCCAGATGCGGGATCAGGGGCTCAAGACGGTGCTGATGGCGGGCGACGCGATCAATGACCGCGAGTTCGCCTCGATCACCGGTCCTGTTGCGGAAGGCACATTGTTCACCTTCGGTCCCGATCCGCGGGAAAAGCCGACCGCCAAGGCAATCGTCGAGAAGTTCAAGGCCAAGAACATCGATCCCGAGGGTTACACCCTCTATACCTATGCGGCGTTCCAGGTGTGGTCGCAGGCGGTGGCGAAGGCCGGTTCGACCGATCCGAAGAAGGTGATGGATACCATCAAGGCCGGTGAATGGGACACCGTACTCGGCAAGTTGGCATTCGGTTCCAAGGGTGACATCAAGGCGATCGATTATGTCGTCTATAAGTGGGACGCCAAGGGCGGCTACGCACAGGTCGACAAGGGGCTGTGAGGTAGCATGATGTCCAGGGCCAACGGGCGGGTTCCGCTCGTTGGCGTATGTAGACGCTGTCTCAGGACGGCATCACGTCCTGTTGCCTGGTTCGCCCGATTGCCATGGCGAAGAACAGCAGTGCAAGGAGAGCGCAGAATTCCATCACGCCGGCCATCGATAGCGCCGTCCGGCCGTCGAAGAGAACAGCCGTGAGCGCGCTGGATAGTGCGCCGGATATCATTATAAGACAGTTGACTGCGGCGCTGACGGTGCCCGCCATTTCCGGCAGCGCTTGCAGCGCTCCCTGCATGAGGCCTGGCGCCCCGATGCCTCCGCTGAATACGACGGCGACGAACAGCAGAATAACGATGGTGGTCGGCGTCCAGTTCAACAGCGTCATGGCCAGCAGGACCGACGATGTAAGCGCCTGGATGGAAAATCCGATCGACAACGAATAATGCGATGGAACTCCGCGTGCGTTGAGCCGGCCGTCGAGGAACGCTCCAGCCATTCCGGCCAGCGCGGTCAGGCCGAATATGACTCCATATTGTGTTGAGCTCAGCCCGGCGACCTGGACAAGGAAAAGGGAGGACCCCGTCGCATAGGCGGCGAGAACGCCGAAGGACGCCGCGGCGGCAAGGAGATATGCGCGACAGGTCGGATGCGACAGGACGCAGCGATAATCTCCGACAAGCGCCACGAGGCTGAAGCGGGTCGCCGGCCGCGGCTTCCGGCCGTAGTCGGGGCCAAAGCGCAGGCCTATCAGCAAGAGAATCCCGAGTGCCGCAAGGCTTGCGTAGATCGCGCGCCAGCTCGCGAGATCGAGCAGGGCCGCTCCAGCCATCGGCGCGGCGATTGGGGAGACGTATATCGCCATGACGATGTTCGACAGTTTTTGGCGGACGATGGTGTCGTCGAACGTGTCACGGGCGATCGCGATGGCAAGGGTCATAGCTGCCGCGCCGATGCCCTGGATGACACGGCACGCAATCAACACCGGCAGCGATGGTGCCATCGCGCATCCGACCGAGGCCATGATGAAGATGATGGTGCCAAGCGTGACCACCGGTTTGCGACCGTATCGATCCGACAGCGGTCCGAACGCCAGCGGCGCAAGGCCGAAGCTGATCATGTAACTGCTGATCGTCAGGCCGGCGCTATGTACCGGAACTGCAAGAGAAGTGGCTGTGTCCGCGAGGGCCGGCAGCGCCATGTCGGTGCCGAAGCCCGGAAGAGTGGCCATCAAACCGAGCAGACAGGAGAACGCGACCGAGTCCGTTTTGCCTGGAGGCACCATCATTTGGATTTTTGCTTGTCGAAGGTTTGTGTCGTTCGTTGAGCGCTCGATCGAGGGACCACGCCCGACACTGTCAGCGGAATGTTGCGCGCTGATTTCAGTCCGCGTGCGCTCTGTTACTTCCGTAACCGAGGCTGCTTCGATGAGGATTGTTGCGGCTGTAGCGCATTCGTCCGCTCCGGTGACCTAACCGTAACACCGACCGAACACTAATGAGGGGCTGTGATTGGCCGGTCGTAGTCGACGGGCCGTCAGTGACCTCGGCTCAATTACCTAGCTCAACGGAGACCGTGCATGAAGGCGCTTCTCGTCTCGTCCCCGATGATGGGACATCTCCATCCAGTATTAGGAGTCGGGCGGGTCCTGATCGCGGACGGTTGGGAGGTCATGGGTCTGACATCGAGCTATCTGCGAAACCGCGTCGAAGAGATCGGCGCCACATTCCGCAGTTTCGTGCCCGCGGCCGACATCGATACGCGAGACGCCGCCAAGCTATTTCCGGAAATCATGACGGCGACGCCCGGCGCACAGCAGTTGCGGCTGATCCTGGAGCAAGGTTTCGCCGATTTCATGCTGGCTCAATATGAGAGCATCAAAATCGTCATGCAGGAGTTTCCTCCCGACATCATCATCGGCGATCATCTCATGCTGGGCGTGTTGCCGATGCTGCTCGGTCCTCGCGCACGGCGGCCGTCCGTGGCCTTGCTTGGAACGACCTATCTCCTGTCACGTCGAGATGACGGCGCCCCGAACGATGCAGGCATTCCGCCCGCGCGCAACGACCAGCAACTAAGGGAGTATGCCGCGCTCTTTCAAACCTACGAACAATCGGTCTTTGGCCCGGCAGGACGATGCGTGAACGAGTACCTGGCCCAGATCGGGAGCAGGCCGCTGCGAATGAATCTTTATGACGCGATGGTGGAATTGCCCGATATCTATTTGCAGCTCACGGTGCCGCGGTTCGAGCTGCCGCGCCGCCGGCTGCCAGGTTCGGTACACTTCGTCGGCCCGCTGCCGATCACGCCGAACCAGGCGCCGGTACCTTCGTGGGCCTACGAATTGGATGGTTCACGCAAAGTCGTTCTTGTAACCCAGGGCACGTTGACCAATAACGACTTCAGCGAGTTGACCCTGCCGACGCTGGAGGCGCTGGCGAAAGAGCCAGATGTTCTCGCAATCGTCACAACGGGTGGACGTCCGATCGATGTGCTCGGCGGTCCGTTGCCTGGAAATGTGCGGGTTGCCCAGTATCTGCCGTTCGAGTGGGCGTTGTCGAAGGCCGATGCATTCGTGACGAACGGCGGCTACGGCAGCGTCAACCAAGCCTTGAGTTATGGCGTTCCCATCGTCGTGGCGGGAACGGGAGCCGACCGGGGCGATGTCGGCGTCCGCATCGCCTGGTCGGGGGTGGGCATCAATCTGGCCACCAATGCACCGACCGCAGAACAATTGCGCCCCGCCGTGCGCTCGGTGCTGGATGATCCGAAATATCGCGAGCGCGCAGCGTCGCTGGCGGAGGACATTCGCAAGATCGATACCGCATCGGAGATCCGTCGGATTCTTCGGCAACAGATCTCGACCCCCTCGCAGG
This sequence comes from Bradyrhizobium sp. LeoA1Lang, assembly GCF_055413685.1. Classification (NCBI taxonomy): domain Bacteria; kingdom Pseudomonadati; phylum Pseudomonadota; class Alphaproteobacteria; order Hyphomicrobiales; family Nitrobacteraceae; genus Bradyrhizobium; species Bradyrhizobium sp. LeoA1Lang. The sequence continues at coordinate 6,018 of NZ_JBVAPG010000146.1, forward strand.
ATCGCCCGCGCGCCAAGAAAGCCGCGCGGCGATAAGGCTGCCGTCCCGCCAGGAGTCGTCGGTCGGTCTTATCGGACTGCGCGCCGAGATCGGCTAGGGCTTGACCACGACTAGGACGACCACCGCTGTCATGGAGACGAGGATCAAGGGCAGCGTTGTCCAGGATTTTAGCGCCTTGTTCCTGACAAGGCGCCGGAGCTGGCCTGACTGGATTCCGTGCACGGCCGAGAGCAGAACGACAAAGGCGAGCTTGACTTGCAGCCACGTGTTGGAAAACCACCCGGCCGTGACCGCCAACGTCAAGCCGAAAGCCCAGACCAGCAGCATCGCCGGCGTGGTCAGCCAGCGTTCCGATTTGGCCAGAAAACCCGCGACAGGCTCGACCGATCCCGGATTCGCGCGCTCTGCCGCCAGCACGATCGAGGTGGTGATGGTGCCGGCTACGAAAAGGAAGGCACTGACGACATGCAGTGCCTTCAGCCATGGGTAAAGCGCAGCAAGGCTCACTGGACCGCACCGGTGCGCAAAGCTGCGGACTTTCGTGCGATAAGCCGCGCATTGGCAAAGCCAGCGAATGGGATGAACGCTGTCGCGAACAGCCGCACCGCCTCCGATCGGCTCCAGCCGCCTTCCGTGACCGCCTGGATCGCAGCCCAGCAATAGCCGAGAAACGCAAGGCCATGGACCGGCCCCATGACATGGACGGCGACGTTCCAGCCGGCGATATGCTTGAGTGGCACGGCGACTGCGACAAGCAGGACCAGCGTCGTCGCCTCGAGGACCGACAGGATCCCAAGCCACCGTAACTGCGTCGATTCGTAATCGTTGGACACGCGCACCTTCCCGCTTCAAAGACCGGCGGCACGCATAGACAATGCGTCGCGCATTCGGTGAGTGGCCGAAATGACAACCTGCGATCATTTCCTGCCAAACCGCGTTTCGGCTATGTTCGCCTTGGAAGATGCTCGCTCCGAGGTGGTCATGCATAAAGTTTCAGTTCTCGCGATGGACGGCTTCGTGCCGTTCGACCTGTCGGTCCCGTGCGAGGTGTTCGGGCGCGCGAGTGGCGTTGCCAGCTATAGTGTCCGCGTGTGCAGTGAGGCGACCGAAGTTCGGTCGAGGAATTTCACGCTGCAAACGGAGTGGGGCCTCGAGGAGCTCGTGTCGGCCGATACGGTCCTGGTGCCGGGAGTGGAGGATCCGACCGCTCCGGTCTCCCCGGCCGTGCTTGGGGCGCTTCGATCTGCCTGGGAGCGCGGAGCGAGACTGGCGTCGATCTGTTCGGGAGCCTTCGTTCTGGCGGCAACCGGCCTTCTGGATGGGCGGCGGGCCACGACGCACTGGATTTGCGCAGACGAGTTCGCACGGCGCTATCCCCGCATCCAGGTCGATCCAAACGTGCTGTTCGTCGACGAGGGGCGCCTGATCACCTCCGCCGGAGCCTCGGCCGGGGTGGACATGTGCCTGCATCTGCTACGCCGCGATCATGGCCAAGCCGTTGCGGCCGATGCCGCGCGGCTCGCCGTTGCGCCCCTGGTCAGGGACGGCGGCCAGTCCCAGTTCATCCGCCACGAACCGCCGAAATCGGCTGCCAGTCTGGCCTCGCTGCTCGACTGGATGAGCGCCAATCTCGACCGCACGCTCACGGTTCGGATGCTGGCCGATCAGGCGCGCATGAGTCCGAGGACGCTGGCGCGACGGTTCGAGGAACAGACCGGAACGACGCCACTGCAATGGCTGCTCAAGATGCGCATCCGCCGGGCGCAGGAACTGCTCGAAACCAGCGAGGCTTCGGTCGATCAGATTGCAAGCTCGGTCGGATTCGAATCCGCGGTTACCTTCCGATCGCGCTTCCGGAAAGTCGCCGGCATCAGCCCGACCGCCTACCGTCAACGCTTCGGTGCGCGGGAGCGCTGACCGCGATTTATTGTCCGACATATGTGCGGTGGTGGATTTGGCTTCTCAGATGCCACTTGAGAAATATTGATAATTTACAATAGTTTATTGGGAATCCGAAGGAGCGAGGCATCGGTTTGGCTGGTCGCCAGTTGCAAGCTTGGCTGTCTTGGCGCTAATTTTGGTCCGACAATAATGGTCCGGCGCCGCCGGAGGCGGTAGGCGAGGGCTCCAACCTCGATATTCGGAACAGGGAGGCCGAGGCGCGCGTGATTGCTGATCCGTCGCTATCAGGAAATCCGGGACTATTGTCGGCCGCGGAAACCGCGCCGTCCGACTGGGATCGCCTTGCGCGCTATCTGGAAGCGCATGGCATGAGCGTCGATCTGGCGCAGCCGATCCGGCAGTTCGCCGGCGGCCTCGCCAATCGCAACTATCTCCTGATCGTCAACGGTGCCCCGACTGTCCTGCGCCGTCCGCCCGACGGCGACCTGCCACCGGGCGCCCATGACATGGCGCGCGAGCATCGCATCCTGTCGCGCCTTGCCGATGCGCTGCCCTTCATAGCAAGGGGGCTGCATTATTGCGGCGACCGCAGCGTCATCGGCGTTCCCTTCCAACTGATCGAGTATCGCGCAGGGCTCGTCATCCGCGGCGCGGATCTGTCGCCGCTGCAGGGGCGCGACGATGCACCTGGGATTCTCTCGGAGATGATGGTTGCAACATTGGCCGCGCTGCACCGGGTCGATGCGCGCGCGGTCGGACTTGAGGATCTCGGTCGCCCCGAGGGTTTCATCGCCCGCGCGATTGCCGGCTGGTCGAAACGTGGGGCGCTGGTTGCCGAGGATGGCGCGCTGCAAGGTCTATTGCAGGACATTTCGCAGTGGCTGTCCCGGCAGATATTCCGCGACCGGACGCCGACGCTGCTGCACTGCGATTTCAAGCTCGACAATTTGATCCTGAATCCGCAGACGCTCTCGCCGGTCGCGCTGGTCGATTGGGACATGGGAACGCGGGGCGATCCGCTGTTCGATCTGGCGACGCTCTTGAGCTACTGGGCGCAGCCGGATGATCCGCCGGCGTTGCAGCGGCTGCAGCAGATGCCGACGGCTCAGCCCGGATTCTGGCGGCGTGCCGAGGTCGCGCGGCGCTATGCCGACCTGACCGGTCTGGATATCGACGACCTGCCGGCGATGCGCGTGCTCGCGCTGTTCAAGCTCGGGATCGTGTTCCTGCAATTGCACCGCCAATGGGTCAACGGCGCGGTGAGGGACAATCGCTATGCCGACTTCGCCCGCGTTGGCGAAGATATTCTTCTGGTCGCGCGCGATGCCACGACCGGAACTGAGCGAGGAAACTGACGATGCATCAACTCGACATGAACTTTTCGCTGCCGCCGCGCGTGTCCGAACTGGCCGATCGCGTGAAAGCCTTCGTCAAGGACACGGTGGTCCCGTTCGAAAAGGACAAGCGCTGGACGTCCCATGGACCGACCGATGAGCTGCGGCGCGAGCTCAATGCGCTCGCGCGCAAGGCCGGCGTATTCGCGCCGCATGCGCCGGCGGAATATGGTGGCCAGCATCTGTCGCATATCGGCCGCGCCGCCGTGTTCACCGCCGCCGGCTATTCCATGCTCGGTCCCGTCGCGCTGCATTGCGCCGCGCCCGACGAGGGCAACATCCATCTCCTTGATGTCGTGACGCGGCCCGATCAGCGCGAGCGCTATTTGAAGCCGCTCGCGACCGGAGAAGTCCGCTCCTGCTTCTGCATGACGGAGCCTGCTCCCGGCGCAGGCTCCGATCCTGGCCAGTTGCAGACGACGGCGCGGCGCGATGGCAATGACTGGGTCATCGACGGCGAGAAATGGCTGATCACCGGCGCCGAGGGCGCCGCCTTTGCGATCATCATGGCGAAGACGAGCGGCGGCGGAATGGAAGGGGCAGCCACCATGTTCCTCGCCGACATGTCCGATCCCGCCATCACGATCGAGCGCACGCTCGACACCATCGATTCCAGCTTTGTCGGCGGTCACGCGGTGGTCCGCTTCAACGGGCTGCGCGTGCCGGCCGATGCCGTGCTCGGCGAGATCGGACAGGGTTTTCGCCACGCCCAGGTTCGCCTCGCGCCGGCGCGGCTGACGCATTGCATGCGCTGGCTCGGCGCCGCGATCCGCGCCCAGGAGATCGCTACCGAATACGCGCGGCGTCGCACGGCGTTTGGCAAGCCGCTCGGCGAGCACGAGGGCGTCTCCTTCATGCTGGCCGACAACGCGATGGATATCCATCAGGCGCAACTGACGATCTGGCACACGGCGTGGATGCTCGACAAAGGCGAGCGGGCCTCGAGCGAAAGTTCGATGGCCAAGGTGATCTGCTCGGAAGCGATCGCGCGCGTCGCCGACCGTTCGCTGCAGATCCTCGGCGGGCTCGGCACCACGCGCGATACCGTGGTCGAGCGGTTCTATCGCGACGTCCGCGCCTTCCGCATCTATGACGGCCCGTCGGAAGTGCACCGCTGGGCGATCGGACGGCGGATCGTGACCCATGGCGGCCGATAGGCGGCGGTAAGAGCCGCAGCAAAACAAAACAACAAGCGCAAAACGCGCGAACACGGAGGAAATGATGCGCGATATCTGGTCACCGCCGAAGGAGCCTGCGGTCGAAAGCTATGAAAGCTTGTGCGCCAATTTCCGCTGGCAGGTGCCGGAGACCTTCAATTTCGGTGCCGATATCATCGACCGCCGCGCCCGCGAGCAGGATGGTCCGGCGCTGATCTGGGAGAACGCCGCCGGCGAGACCCGGCGCTACAGCTATTCCGATCTGTCGCGGCTCACGAACCGGCTCGCGAATGTTTTGCGGGCGAACGGCGTGGAGAAGGGCGACCGCGTCATCATCATGCTGCCGCGGCTGGCGGAATGGTTCGTCGCGCTGATTGCGGCGATGAAGATCGGCGCGGTGCCGATCCCTTGCATCGAGATGCTGACGGCGCGCGACATCGAATACCGCGTCGCCAATGCCGAGGCCAAGGCGGCGATCTGCCGTCCCGAGCAGACTGCGAAGTTCGCATCCGTGGAGAAGCTGATCCCGGTCAGGATCGCGCTCGGCCAGACGTCGGGCTGGCTCGATTGGAACAGCGAAGTGGCGCGCGCCTCCGAGACGATCGAGCCGGCGATCGTCAGGGCCGAAGATCCCGCGATCATGTACTACACGTCAGGCTCGACCGGCCATCCGAAGGCCGTCGTCCATGCCGCGCGGGCGATCTATGCGTGGCGGGTGTCGGCGATCTACTGGCTCGACCTGCGTCCCGGCGAGGTGATCTGGTGCACGGCAGACACCGGCTGGAGCAAGGCGGGCACGAGCATCATCTTCGGGCCGCTGAGCTGCGGCGCCTGTTCTTTCTTTTTCGACGGCCCGTTCGTGCCGAAGGATCGGCTCGAACTCCTGCGCAAGCACCAGGTCACTGTCTACTGCGCGCCCGGCACGGAGCTGTCGCGGGTCGTTGGCGAAGTCCGCGCACGCGGTGATCTCGGCCGGCTGCGCCGCGTCGTCACCGCGGGCGAAGCCATGAACCCCGTCGTCGCCGAGCGCTGGGAGGCGGCGACCGGCATCCGCATCGATGAAGCCTATGGGCAGACCGAAGCCCTGATGGTCGCGCTGAACTATCCAACCGAGCCGGTCCGTTACGGCTCGATGGGGCGTCCGTCGCCGGGCTCCGATCTTGATGTGATCGACGCTGATGGCAACCGCTTGCCGCCGGGGCAGGAGGGTGATCTCGCGCTGAAGATGCCCAACCCGCAATTGATGCTCGGCTACTGGAAGGATGCGGAGCGCACCGCGGCCTGCTTTGTCGACGGTCCCGACGGGCGCTGGTTTCTGACCAGCGATCGCGCGGAGAAGGATGCCGACGGTTATCTCTGGTATCGCGGGCGCTCGGACGATGTGATCAATTCAGCAGGCTATCGCATCGGCCCGATCGAGGTCGAGAACGCGCTGGCCGAGCATCCGGCGGTGCAGATGTGCGCGGTGGTCGGCAGTCCCGACATCGAGCGCGGCGAGATCGTGAAGGCGTTTGTGGTGTTGCGGCAAGGCAATACGCCGTCGCCGGAGCTGACGCGCGAATTGCAGGATCACGTCAAGTCGGTCACCGCGCCTTACAAATATCCGCGCGCGATCGCGTATATCGCGGAGCTTCCGATGACGATCACCGGCAAGATCCGCCGCCGCGATTTGCGCGACCGCGAGTTCGCGCGAGGCGTCGTCTGATGTCTGTAGCGGATCTCAGCAACAACGTCCAAGAGCGCAACGAGCCGGTCTACCGGTTCGTGGTGCGCAGCATCGAAGCCAAGATCATGTCGGGCGAGTGGGCCGTCGGCGACCGGGTGCCGGCGGAGACCGCGCTGGCCGCGGGCTTTGGTGTCCACCGCTCGACGGTCCGCGAAGCGATCCGGGTGCTGGAGCAGAACGGCCTCGTCCGCCGTCACGACGGCGGCAAGCTGCTCTATGTCTCCGTGCCCCGTGAGGCCGACATTTCCGAGAAGGTGACGGCGGCGATCGTGCTGCAGGAGATCAGCTTCTTCGAGCTCTGGGAAAGCATGCGTTGTTTCGAGCCGGTGCTGGCCGAATGCGCCGCCACGCGGATCGACGACGATATGCTGGCCGCGCTCCGGGCCAATGTCGACAAGACCAAGATGGCGCTCGAGGACAAGCAGAGCCTCGTCGAACTCGATATCGAGTTTCACCAGATCATCGCGCGCGCCTCGCGCAACCGCGCCCTGCAGCTCAGCCGCGAGCCGATGAGCCAGCTATTCTATCCGGCTTTCCTGCGGGTGTTCTCCCGATTGAACGCGGGCGAGCGCCTGGTGTTCGCCCATGAGAAGATCCTGCAGGCGCTCAGCGATCGCAACCCCACCGAGGCGCGGTCCTGGATGGACAAGCACATCGTCGATTTCCGGCGCGGCTATGAGCTTGCCAATTTCGATATCGAGGCGCCGGTAGGCTGGTCGCAGCGACCCGCGTAGGTCGCGTCAATCTCAAAAGCGGAAGCGCAACCCGGCCGTAGTGGCGACGTTGCTATGCTCGAAGAAGCCGAACCCCAATCCGCCGTTGACCTGCGTGAACATCACGCCGACATAGGTATCCCATTTAGGCGCAAACCTCCAATCGACCGCGGTGGAAATTGCGTCGAACGTCCCGGCGCATTGCGGGTGTTCGCTAGAGGAGCAGAAGGCGGGGCCTCTGGCGGCAGTGCCGAAGAAGGAGTCCTGGATGTAGTGATAATAGGCGCCGATCACGTCCAGATCGTCGGTTATGGAGTATTTCGCGCCGGCCCACATGACCTGAAAGGTCTTGTTGCCGAGCCCGCCGACGCCGAACGCGGCATTGTTGATGTTCGTGTTGTTGAGGGCATCGCAGCCCTGACAAAGGAAGTTTCCTGCGATGTCGGTGAAGGCGACTTGCGGATTGCTCGGCGGCTCGTATCGGATGTATTCGTAACCGGCGTACAGCTTCAGCGACTTGGTCGTGTATCTCGCCACCAACATCGCGGCGGTGTTGTCGGAGATCGTCGCCGTCAGGGTCTGCGGCAGGAACGGGGGGATCGGCGCTCCAAACGCGTTGTTTGCGTTTGCTCCCGACGCCAGCGCGAGCGATACGGAATTCTTGACATGGCTGTAAATGGCGTCGACCGAGAGCACGTCATTGCCGCGGATCGGAATGTCGCCGCCGAGCTGGAATTGATAGGCGCCGGTGGAGGCATTGTTCTCGTCATAACCGCCGAACTGCCACAGCGCCGCTGCCCGGAAGTGGTTGAAGTTGTACCGGTACTTCACCGACGTCGAGTGTCTGCAGTTTTCGGTGTTGCCGCCGCCGCAGGTTATACCCTGGAAGCCGATCGCCGAGAATCCGTAGGAGGCGCCGAACGGATCGTAATCGAACACGGCATCCAGCGTCAGCGAGTTCTGCCGGAAGAGGGTCAGCGTGCCATAAGTGGGAGAACTGACGCCGACGTAGCCCTGACCGTTGTACCACTGGCCGGCGCGGCTTGAATCCGAGTAGGCGGTTTGCAGGTTTTGCGGGACGCCGGCGTTCGCGGCAATCGATCCGGGTCCATTCGAGAATCGCAGCGAGTAGGGGTCGAAGCCGGCATCGAGGTCAAAGACGAAAGAAAAGTCCTCGCCGATCGGCCTGGTTCCCTTGATGCCGATGGTCGAATTGCTCAAGGCATTAGGCGCAAGCGTCCATGTCGCCAACCGGTTCTGTTTCTGGATCAGGTAGGACGCTGCAACTGCAGATCGCGGATCAAACGAGGCACCGTGGCTTTGCCAGCCGAAGCCGGTGTCGATGATGCCGAAGACTGTGATGCCTTCCCAGGTGAGCTGGCAATTGGTCGTGACGAAGTCCGAGGGGTCGGTGCACGGACGCGGCGTCATGGCCGAAGCCGCCGGCGCCTTGGTCGGCGTGACGTCGGCCGCCCACGCCTCCGATGCACTCGAGGCGCCGACAACGGCAAGAAGGAATGCCGCACAGATCCCGAGCTTTGCCATCAGAAAGCTCCCGGCGACTGGCCCCACGGCGCCTGGCCAAGCTTGGCTTGCCGGCCGATCGTGCAGCAAGCAACATTCAACAGGTTGTGCAGCGCCCAGCCAAAAAAGTTCGTTCCAGTAGCGGCCGGGCCACACTGCGCTACCAGCGGAGGCCCCGCGGACCGGATCCCTTCCTCCGCCATCACTTTTTGGTGCAACGCGGCGATCCAGCCATCGACAGAGCATCGATCTGCCGTTGCTGTACGTTCATACCGTTGGCTTTCCCGATCCGGATGCTATTGATCCGGATCAAACGGGACAAAGGCGCGAAACGTGAGTCTTGCAGGGATAACAATGGCCCGGTTCGCCGGGGCCGTCGCGTTGGGGACCGCCATGTTCGGCGCGCTGGCCGCCGCCGAGGCCCAGCAGGCCGCCGGACCCCCGGCTGTCGGTATCATCGAGGCGGTCAAGCGGCCCGTCACCCAATCCAACGAGTTCCTGGGACGGATCGAGGCCACCAATCGCGTCAATGTGGTCGCCCGCGTTACCGCCTTCCTGGAAAAGCGGAACTTCGTCGAAGGCGCCGAGGTCAAGACCGGCGATATGCTCTACGAGCTCGAGCGTGGCCCGTTCGAGGCCGACCTTGAGTCCAAGAAGGCGCAAGTCGCGCAATTGCAGGCAACCCTCGTCAACGCCAAGCTGACGACCGGCCGCGCCAAGGCCTTGCTCGGCGGCCCGGCCGGCCAGCAGTCCACCTATGATGCCGCGCTCGCGAACGAGCAGAGTCTGGAAGCGCAGGTGCAGGCCGCCCAGGCGCAAGTCGACCTCTCAAAGATCAATCTGGACTACACCCAGATCCGCTCGCCGATCGACGGCAAGATCGGCCGCACGGCGGTAACCGAGGGCAACGTCGTCAGCCCAAGCTCGGGGGTGCTCACCACGATCGTGAGCCAGGATCCGATGTACGTCACCTTCCCGGTCTCGGTGCGCGAAGCCCTCACGCTGCGCGACCGCTACGCGACGCTGGGCGGGTTCAGGGCGGTCGTGATCAGGGTCCGTCTGCCCGACGGCAAGCTCTATGACCAGGTCGGCCAGCTCAACTTCGTCAACAACACGATCGCGCAGAATACCGATACGATCACGCTGCGCGGCATTATCCCCAATCCTGTGCTGCCCCATCTGTCGTCAGCAGACGACGTCACGGTGCGCCAGCTCACCGACAATGAGTTCGTCACCGTCCTGCTCGAGGGCGTGCAGCCGGTGGATGTGGTGGCGATCCCGCGCTCGGCCGTGCTGTCGGATCAGCAGGGCGACTATGTCTTCGTGCTCGGGGCCGACAACAAGGCGGAGCAGCGCCGGATCGTCCTCGGACAGTCGACCGCGACCATCGCTGCGGTGACGACTGGGCTTTCGGTCGGAGAGAAGGTGATCGCTGAAGGAATGCAGCGGGTGCGGCCCGGCCAGCCCGTGGCGCCGGGACCGGCGAGCGCGCTGATCCAGTCGAGCCTGAAGGAAACGGCGGAAAACACCGGATCGAGCCAAAGCAGCGGTGCGATCGGTCCGAAGCCTGCGGGCACCAGCCCATGATTTCCGCCGTCTTCGTCGATCGTCCGCGGCTTGCCATCGTCATCGCGCTGGTCATCACCATCGCGGGCGCGCTGGCGTTGCTGCAAATCCCGGTGGCGCAGTTCCCGGACATCGTGCCGCCGCAGGTCACCGTCACCGCCAACTTCCCCGGCGCTTCCGCCGAGGTGGTGGAATCGAGCGTTGCGCAGCCGCTCGAGGCCCAGGTCGTCGGCGTCGACAAGATGCTCTACATGAAGTCGACCAGCGGCAATGACGGCAGCTACACGCTGACCGTCTCGTTCGCGCTCGGCACCAATCCTGATATCAACACCGTCAACGTCAACAACCGCGTCCAGAGCGCGCTCGCGCAACTGCCGACCGAGGTGCAGGCGCAAGGCCTGGTCGTGCAGAAGAAATCCTCGGCGGTGCTGCAGTTCATCGTGCTGTACAGCAAGAGCGGCCAGCAGGATCCGCTGTTCATCACCAACTACGCGATCATCAACGTGCTCGATGCGATCTCGCGTACGCCGGGCGTCGGCCAGGCCTCGCTGTTCGCGAAGCTGAACTACTCGATGCGGATCTGGTTCGACACGCAGCGGCTCACCAGCCTCAATCTGGCGCCGTCGGATGTGATCGCGGCGATCCGGGCGCAGAGCGTGCAGGCCCCGGTCGGCCGCATCGGTGCCCGTCCGATCGCCGACGATCAGCAGTTCCAGTTCAACGTGCAGACGCAGGGGCGGCTCACGACGTCGGCCCAGTTCGGCAATATCGTGCTGCGCGCCAATCCGGACGGCTCGGTGCTCCGGATCAGCGACGTCGCCCGGGTCGAGATCGGCGCCCAGAACATGGACAGCGAGTCCCGGATCGACGGCCAGCCCGGCGTGCCGATCGGCATCTATCTTGCGCCGGGGGCTAATGCGGTGACCACCGCCGCGGCGGTGCAGTCCACGCTCACCAGATTGTCGGAACGGTTTCCTCCTGGCCTGACCTATCTGGTGCAGTACGACTCCACGACCTTCGTCTCCGATACCATCAAGGAAGTGCTGAAGACGCTGGGCGAAGCCTTCGTGCTGGTCGTGATCGTCGTGTTCCTGTTCCTCGGCAACCTGCGCGCCACGGTGATCCCGGCGGTCGCGGTGCCGGTCAGCCTGATCGGCACCTTCGCGGTTCTCCTGATCCTCGGCTATTCCGCCAACACCGTGTCGCTGCTTGCGATGGTGCTTGCCATCGGCATCGTGGTCGACGACGCCATCGTCGTGGTCGAGAATGTCGAACGCGTGATGGAGAGCGAGCCCGAGCTGTCGCCGGCGGAGGCCACCAAGAAGGCGATGGCGCAGATCACCGCGCCGATCATCGCGATTTCGCTGGTGCTGTTGTCGGTGTTCGTGCCGATCGCGTTCATCCCCGGAATCTCCGGAACCCTGTTCCGCCAGTTCGCGGTGACGATCAGCGCGGCGATGGTGATCTCGGCGCTGAACGCGCTCACGCTGTCGCCGGCGCTCTGTGCCGTGTTCCTGCGGCATACCGGGCCGCGCCGCGGCATCATGGGGCGCGTGCTCGGCGGCATCGACTGGGTCCGCGACCGCTATGCCGGCATGGTGCGCCGGCTGCTGCGGGTGGCGATATTGTCGCTGGTCGCGGTGCTGGTGTTTGCCGGCGGCGTTTTCGGCGTGTCGCGAATAACTCCGACGGGCTTCCTGCCCGAGGAGGATCAGGGCGCCTTCTTCATCTCGGTGCAATTGCCTGACGGCGCGTCGGTGTCGCGCACCAGCCAGGTGACCAAGCAGGTCGAAGCGCTCTTGAAGAACATGCCGCAGGTCGAGCACGTGCTCTCGATCATCGGCTTCTCGCTGCTCGACGGCGCGAGCGAGCCGAACTCGGCCTTCATGGTGGCGCGCATGAAGCCGTTCGCCGATCGGCGGGCGGCCGCCGATTCGGTGCAGGCGACGATCCGGCGAATGTTTGGCGAGGGCGCGCAGATACGGCAGGCCAATATCCTGCCGTTCAACCTGCCGCCGATCATCGGGCTTTCGACCTCCGGCGGCTTCGAATATCAGCTCGATGCGCTGGAGGGGCAGGATCCGGCCGCGCTCGGCAGCACAATGACCGGCCTGATCAATGCGGCCAACCGCGATCCGCGGCTGGCGCGCGTGTTCTCGACCTTCACCGCGACCAATCCATCGATCTATCTCGACATCGACCGGGCCAAGGCGCAGGCGCTCGGGCTGAACATGGCCGACGTGTTCACCGCGCTGCAGGCGACGCTGGGCGGCATCTACGTCAACAACTTCAACCTGTTCGGCCGCACCTGGCAGGTCAATGTGGAGGGCGAGGCCGCCAACCGCGGCGACATCTCCGACATCTGGCAGATCTATGTCCGCAACAGCGGCGGCGAGATGGTGCCGATGCGCTCCATCGCGAGCTTGAGGATCGTCACCGGACCGCAGGTCATCACCCGCTACAACAACTACCGTTCGGTCACCATCAACGGCAGCCCGGCGCCGGGCGTCTCGTCGGGCACCGCGATCGCCGCAATGGAGGAGATTTCGCGGGCGACGCTGCCGGCCGGCTATTCCTACGAATGGACCGGCACCGCCTATCAGGAGCAGGCGGCCTCGGGGCAGACCGGCATCATCCTCGCGCTCGCGGTGCTGTTCGCCTATCTGTTCCTGGTTGCGCTCTACGAGAGCTGGACCATTCCGATCCCGGTCCTGTTGTCGGTCACGGTCGGCGTGCTCGGTTCGTACACGGCGATCAAGGTCGCGGGCTTGAACCTCGACCTCTACGGCCAGATCGGCCTCGTGGTGCTGATCGCGCTCGCCGCCAAGAACGGCATCTTGATCGTCGAGTTTGCCAAGGAGCAGCGCGAGGGCGGATTGCCGATTGCGCAAGCCGCGGAGCTCGGTGCCCAGATGCGGTTCCGCGCCGTGATGATGACCTCGATCGCCTTCATTCTCGGCCTTGTGCCGCTGGTGGTCGCGACCGGCGCCGCCGAGATCAGCCGCAGGGCGGTCGGCACAGCGGTGTTCGGCGGCATGCTCGCCGCAAGCTCGGTCGGCATTTTCCTGGTGCCGATGCTCTACGTCACCTTCCAGCGCTGGCGCGAAGAGGCGAAACGCCGTTTCGGCAAACCGGCCGAAACACCGCACGCGCCGCCCGCGGAGTAGAATGGTGGGTGAATTGGCCGAATTCCGATATCCCGCCGCGCAAGTTTCGGAGCACCTCTGATGATCAACGCCCGTCGTTCGCTCACCCAGATCTTTCTGTTCCCGGCGATCATCGCAGTGATCGTCGCCTTCGGCCTGGTGTCCGCCTTGCTCGGCGACGGCATCTGGGACACGACCTCATGGATCGCACTCGCAGTCCCGCTCGCCGTCACCGCATTCTTCGCCTGCAAGAAGCGCCCCGCGGATTTGTAGGGGCGGACTAGCTAGCTAGCGAAGCGTAACCTACCATGCTTTCTGGCAGCAAACGCCGCCGTCATTCCGGGGCGCGCCTCTTGGCGCGAGCCCGGAATCCATCGGGTCGCGGGCGCTGCCGGCGAAATGGATTCCGGGCTCATCGCTTCGCGATGCCCCGGAATGACAGACCCCGTCATTGCGAGCGGAGCGAAGCAATCCACGTCTCCACAAGCGGCGCTACACTGGCCGGGCCGAGCGATGATAACCGGCGCGAAGCTCTGCCGGTCAAGGCGGGCTCCGCGCCGGTGCAGTCATTCCACTGAAGCGTGCTATACCGTGACGCTTTCCTGCTCGGGCGTCTTTGCGGGCTTGACGACCGTTGTCGGGGTTCTGAGCCATGCCTCTTCGGTAACGGCGATCATGGAAGGCTGGTCGATGATACCGATCGAGTCCCACGTGAACATCGCATAGCCGTGAGCGTCATCCGGCGACCACGCACTGAGGGCTGATCTGGTCGGCTAGGAAGATCTCGTGGATTGTTTCGTCACGAGGTCACCATGTCAAAAGATAGTTGTAAGGATGGCGATAAGGATAGGCA
>NZ_JBVAPG010000147.1:0-19884 GCF_055413685.1 Bradyrhizobium sp. LeoA1Lang
ACGAGCTTCCGATCTGGCTGCACCAATACAACTGGCATCGGCCTCACGGCGGTATAAAATCTCAAACGCCGATCAGCAGACTCGGTCTCACCGAGGACAACCTCTTGAGGCTCCACATCTAGCTCTTCAGGAACTCGCCCGCTTTGTACAACGAGCGGAACGGCAGGCCGGCTTCCGCGAACGTTTCTGTTGCGCCTTCCTCGCGGTCGACCATGGTGAAGACCAGCGCGACCTCGCCGCCGGCCTCGCGCACGGCCTCCACCGCCTTCATCGCCGAGCCGCCGGTGGTGGTGACATCCTCGACGATCACGATGCGCTTGCCTTGCAGCGTCTCGCCTTTGGCAAGTCCCTCAACCGCAAGCTTCGCACCATGTTCCTTCGGCTTCTTGCGCACGAAGAAGGCCGCGATCGGATGGCCCTTGATCCAGGAGAGCTGCGCGATCGCGCCCGCGAGCGGTACGGCGCCCATCTCCAACCCACCGACGAAATCAAGATTGTCGTCTTTCAGCGCTTCATAAGTGAGCTCGGCAAGCAATGCGGCGCCCTCGGGATCCAGCATCGTCGGCTTGAGGTTGAAATAGAAATCGCTCTTGCGGCCCGAGGCCAGCGTGATCTCGCCGCGCCCGAAAGAGCGCTTACGGATGATCTCGGCGAGGCGGGCGCGGGCGGCTGATTTGGACAAAGGCGGCTTTCCGGGTCGTTTACGGTGGCGCGCAATCTATCGGCGGTCGTGGCGAGATTCCAGCGCCGAAAGCTTCCCGTCAACAACGCCCCGCGTCGCATCTGGCGCGGATCCATATTCGCAAAGGCTGGTTGTAACGGTGTCCGGTTCCGCGCTAGGGATGCCTCAAACGATTGTGGGGGAAGCGAAAATGACCATCGAGCTGCACACCTGGAACACGCCGAATGGCCGCAAAATCTCGGTTGCGCTAGAGGAGATGGGGCTGCCTTACCAAGTGTTCCCGGTGAACATCACCAAGGGCGAGCAGATGGCGCCGGCCTTCCTCGAAATCAGCCCGAACAACAAGATTCCCGCAATCGTCGACCCGGACGGCCCCGGCGGCAAGCGGGTCAGCGTATTCGAATCGGGCGCGATCCTGCTCTATCTCGGCGAGAAGACCGGAAAGTTCCTACCCAAGCCCTTGATCGAGCGCATCCCCGTCTATGAATGGCTGATGTGGCAGATGGGCGGTTTTGGGCCGATGCCGGGGCAAGTGCACCATTTCATCGCGCTCGAGAGCGAGCAGGACCGCGCCTACGGCCTGAAGCGCTTCATGACCGAGACGCTTCGCCTCTACGGCGTGCTGAACCGCCGGCTCGAAGGCCGCGACTTCGTCGCCGACGATCTGTCGGTAGCCGATTTCGCCATCCTCGGCTGGGCCTGGCGCCACCCGCGGCACAAGGTCAATCTCGGTGATTTTCCCAATGTCGAGCGCTGGTACAACAAGCTGATGGCCCGTCCCGGCGTGAAGCGCGGCATGGAAGCGAAGCTGGATTGATGCTCTTTCTGTCATCACCGGCGAAGGCGGGTGATCCAGTATTCCAGAGACGTCTGCGATTAAGCCGAGAGTTCACCGCGTACTGGATGCCCCGCCTGCGCGGGGCATGACGGCCTTCTAATAGCTCACGCTCTCCGCGCCTCGAACGCCATCTTCATCGCGAGCCCCGCCAGGACGGTGCCCATCAGCCAGCGTTGCAGCAGCAGCCAGGCCGGCCGCGTGCCGAGGAACAGCGCGATCGAGCCGGCGGCGAGCGCGATCATCGCATTCACGCTGACGCTGATCGCGATCTGGATCGCGCCGAGCGCGAGCGACTGCGTCAGCACGCTGCCCGTGGGATCGATGAACTGCGGCAAGAGCGCCAGATAGAGCATCGCGATCTTCGGATTCAGCAGGTTGGTGACAAATCCCATCGCGAACAGCTTCCGGGGGCTGTCGACCTGCAGCTTCTTCACCTGGAACGGCGAACGCCCGCCGGGCTTCAGCGCCTGCCACGCCAGCCACAACAGATAGGCCGCGCCGGCAAAGCGCAGCGCGTCATAGGCGTAGGGAATCGCGAACAACAGCGCGGTGATGCCGAACGCCGCTGATAGCATGTAGAACACGAAGCCGAGCGCCACCCCGCCGAGGGACACAATCCCCGCCGCCGGTCCCTGTGTGATCGAACGCGAAATCAGGTAGATCATGTTCGGCCCCGGCGTCAGCACCATGCCGAACGAGAGCAGCGCAAAACCGAGCAAAGCGGAGGTGTGGGGCATCAGGAACTCGCGGGAGGATGCACGTTTCTAACGTGCGTCGTGCCGCGATTCCATTGCGCAATTGCTCCGAGAGCATTTTTGCTGTCGTCGTCCGGACGGGCGACGACGGAGAGAGCTCAATGCGCCTCGTCCCAATTGTTGGCGGCGCGGGCGTCGACCTGCAGCGGCAGCGACAGGATCACGGCCGGGAATGGCGCGTCCTGCATCACATGCTGCACGACGGGCAGGGTCGCAGCGACTTCCTCGTCGGGGACCTCGAAGATCAGTTCGTCATGCACCTGCAAGAGCATCTGCGCTGAAAGCTTCTTCTCGGCGAGCGCTCCTTCGATGCGGGTCATGGCGCGGCGGATGATGTCGGCGGCGGAGCCCTGCAGGCGGGCGTTGATCGCGGCGCGCTCGTTGAAGGCGCGGACCGAGGCGTTGCTGGCCTTGATATCAGGGTAGTAGCATTTGCGGCCGAACAGCGTGGTGACATAGCCATTGCGGCGGCAGAAATCCTTGGTCTCGTCCATATAGGCGCGGATGCCCGGGAAGCGCTCGAAATATTTCCTGATGTAAGCGGAAGCCTCTTCACGCGCGATGCCGAGCTGGTTGGCGAGGCCGAAGGCCGAGATGCCGTAGATGATGCCGAAATTGATCGCCTTGGCGCGGCGGCGCACTTCGCTCGGCATGTCCTTGATCGGCACGCCGAACATTTCGGATGCGGTCATGGCGTGAATGTCGAGGCCGTCGCGGAACGCCTGCTTCAGCACGGGGATGTCGGCGATTTCCGCGAGCAGGCGCAGCTCGATCTGCGAATAATCAGCCGATACCAGCTTGTGCCCGGGCGTCGCGACAAAGGCGCGGCGGATCTTCCTGCCGTCCTCGGTACGCACGGGGATGTTCTGCAGGTTCGGTTCGTTCGACGACAGCCGGCCCGTCGTGGTCGCCGCCAGCGCATAGGTGGTGTGGACGCGGTGGGTCTGCGGATTGACGTAGGTCGGCAGCGCGTCGGTATAGGTCGATTTCAGCTTCGAGACCTGCCGCCACTCCAGGATCTTCTTCGGGAATTCGTAGCCCTGCTCGGCGAGGTCGTCCAGCACCTGCGCCGTCGTCGACCACGCTCCGGTCTTGGTCTTGGTGCCGCCGGGCAGTCCCATCTTGCCGAACAGGATGTCGCCGATCTGCTTCGGGCTGCCGACATTGATCGGCTCGCCCGCGATCTGCTGGATCTCGGCCTCGACGCGCGCCGCGGTCTGGGCGAAATCGCCTGACAGCCGCGACAGCACCTGGCGGTCGATCGAGATGCCGCGCCGCTCCATCCGCGCGAGCACCGAAACCAGCGGCCGCTCCAGCGTCTCATAGACGGTCGCCATCCGCTCCGCGACCAGGCGCGGCTTCAATACGCGCCACAGCCGTAGGATCACGTCGGCGCTCTCGGCGCAGTGCTCGGTCGCCTTGTCGATCGCGACCTGGTCAAACGTCAGCTTGTTCTTGCCGCTGCCGACGAGTTCGTTCTCGGCGATCACGGCGTGCCCGAGCCAGCGCTCGGCCAGCGATTCCAGTGCATGTGACCCGCGCCCGGCATCGAGCACGTAGGAGATCAACTGCGCATCGTCAAAGTTGCGCAGCGTGATGCCGGCTTGCGCCAGCATCACCGCGTTGAACTTGACGTCGAAGCTGACCTTCAGGATGCCCTGCGACTCCAAGATCGGCCGCAAGGCTTCGATCGCCTGCTCGAACTTGATCTGGTCCGGTGCCAGGCCTGCGTCGAACAGCCCGCTGCCGCCGCCCGCCTGCTTGTGGGCGAGCGGGATGTAGGCGGCGTCATCCGGGCCGAGCGCCAGCGCGATGCCAGAGATTTCCGCCTGCATCGGATCGATCGAATTCGCCTTCGCCTGGACCGCGACATGGCCGGTATCGTGAATTCGCGCGATCAACGCGTTGAGCTGATCGAGGCTCTTGATGGTCTGGTATTTGCTGCGATCGATTTTCGTCTTGCGCGCGGCCTCGGCGCGCGCTTCCGCCAGCGCGATCGGCGTGCCCTTGAGGCTGGAGGCCTTGTCCTCCTTGCCCGCGGGCTTGTTGCGCTCTTTGGCGGCAGGCGCGGGCTGCGTGGACCCGCCGGGACCCGGCGCGGGCTCGACGCCCGAGGGCGGCAATGGTGTAAACACGCTCGCGCCGCTCTTGTTGCCGGGATCGGGCTCGATATCGGACGGGTCGATCTGCCCGTATTCGGCGACGCGGCGGGTCAGCGTCGAAAACTCCATCGCCTTCAGGAAGGCGATCAGCCGGCGCGGATCGAGCTCATGCACGGCAAGATCGTCGAGCGGCACTTCGAGCTCGACCTTGTCGTCGAGCAGCACGAGCTGCCTCGAAATACGCGCCTTCTCGGCATTCTCGACCAGCGCCTCGCGCCGCTTCGGCTGCTTGATCTCGCCGGCGCGGGTGAGCAGGGATTCGAGATCGCCATATTCGATGATGAGCTGCGCCGCGGTCTTGACGCCAATGCCGGGGACGCCCGGCACGTTATCGGTGGAATCGCCGGCCAGGGCCTGCACCTCGACCACCTTTTCCGGCGGCACGCCGAACTTCTCGATCACCTCTGGAATGCCGATACGGCGATCCTTCATGGTGTCGTACATGGTGATGCCGTCTGTCACGAGCTGCATCAGGTCCTTGTCGGAGGACACGATCGTCGCGCTCGCGCCGCGCTCGGCGGCGATCCGGACATAGGTCGCGATGAGGTCGTCCGCCTCAAAGCCGACCTGTTCCAGGCAGGGCAGGTCGAAGGCGCGCACCGCCTCGCGGATCAGCGCGAATTGTGGGATCAGGTCGTCGGGCGCCGGCGGCCGGTGCGCCTTGTAGTCGGGATAGATTTTGTTGCGGAAGGTGATCTCGGACTTGTCGAAGACGATGGCGAGGTGGGTCGGCCGGTTGTCCTCGGGCATCTCGCGCAAGAGCTTCCACAGCATGTTGCAGAAGCCGAGCACGGCATTGACCTGCAGCCCGTCGGACTTGCGGTTCAGCGGCGGCAGCGCGTGGTAGGCGCGGAAGATGTAGGAGGAACCGTCGACCAGGAACACATGGTGGCCCTTGGCCGGAGCCTTGGTGGCAACAGGCTTGGGGGCGGCTTTGGGTTCTGTCTTGGCTGAGGTCTTGGAGGCTGATTTCGGCATGGCCGAAATTTAGGGATTTTTGCAGCAAATGACAGCCTTGAGGTGCGGAATTTTGGTCCGCTGACACGGCTATCCCCGCTGTCATCATCCGCGAAGGCGGATGATCCAGTATTCCAGAGCGGTCGAGGCATGCGGAGAGGTCGCCGCATACTGGATTGGCCGGCCAAGCCGGGCAATGACGGCGGTGTGCTACTCCGCGGCCTGCAATACTGCTGCTTTCTTCGGTGCGATCCAGAACGTGGCGGGGCGCTCGAACAGGAAGTTGGCACGGAGTGCGAGCGCCACGCGCCAGATCACCAGCGAGCCGATGAGGCCGGTGATGGTGACGAGCAGCGAGATCAGACCGATGTCGTGGATCACACCGCTGCGCAAGAGGCCGACGCGGGCGATCACCATCGGCAGGAAGAAGGCGAGATAGATCACGATGGAATGCTCGCCGCAGAAGCGCAAGGCGGTGAGCCACTTCATCCGCGCCAGCAGCGTCCCGGTGACGACGATGGCAAACGCGCCCGCAAATCCCAGAGCAAGTGAAACAAGCGGCCATTCACTCACCCCCGCGATCACCAGGGTGCCATTGACCAGCATCCATAGCGCGAGCCCGGTCAGCACCAACATCGGCGCGGAACGTGCGCGTTTCGACAGTTTGAAGACGTAGGGCGCAAAGAGATAGCCGGCATAGAAATAGACGAAGCGCGCGCAGAATTCGTCGATCACGGTCCAGCCAGTCACGACATGCGCCATCTCAAGGCCGGCGGCCAGCGCCAGAATCGCGAGCGGCGGCAGATTGCGTGTCAGTTTTGTGACGACAAAGAAGATCGGAAGCAGATAGATGAACCACAGCGTGCCGAACGGCTCGATGAAGGATTCGAGATAGAGATAGCCGGTGTGGCTCCAACTCGTCTCGGCGGCAAAGGCCGGCGCCTTGAACGCGAACTGGATCGTCACCCACAGCACATAGAAATAGGCGAAGTGGACGACCTTGCGATCGAGATAGGTGCGCCAGTCACGGTCGATCACGAGCGAGAGGAACAGGCCCGAAATCAGGAAGAAATCCGGCATCCGGAACGGCTTTGCGAACGTCACGACCGCATGCATGAAGCCGGTCTCGCCGGCGGCGGCCTCCACTCCCAGGACCGAATGCATCATCACGACCATGACGATGCAGATGCCCTTGGCGTAGTCCACCCAATCGACGCGCCCGTCCGGCGATGCGGCGGAACGCAGGCTCGCGGAGGTTGTCCCGTTTGCGGTCATGACTGTCCTGTTTCGGCGCGCATTTGGTGCATCTTCGGCCGGATCGGTTGCTATCGCCTTTATTCATACAAATGACATGCCGCTCGTGCCTGCTTTTTGCCGTTTCCTCCTGGCCGGCAAATGTTCTAAGACGCTGACCGGAGTTGCGGAATCGTTAACGATAGCAAGCGGGTGGTTTCATGCGCATCGCCATGATTGGCACGGGTTATGTGGGACTGGTGTCCGGCGCGTGTTTTGCGGATTTCGGACACCACGTCACCTGCGTGGACAAGGATGTCGAGAAGATCAACGCCCTTCGCCGCGGCGAAATCCCGATCTTCGAGCCGGGGCTGGACGCCCTCGTTGCTTCCAATGTGAAGGCCAGGCGGCTCGACTTCACCACGGATCTGAGGGACCCGGTCGCCGAGGCCGACGCGGTCTTCATCGCGGTCGGCACGCCGTCGCGGCGCGGCGACGGCCATGCCGACCTCTCTTACGTCTATGCCGCCGCCCGCGAGATCGCCGGTGCGCTCAAAGGCTTCACGGTGGTGGTGACCAAATCGACCGTGCCGGTTGGCACCGGTGACGAGGTCGAGCGCCTGATCCGCGAAGCCAACCCGGCCGCCGATGTCGCGGTCGCCTCCAATCCGGAATTCCTGCGCGAGGGCGCCGCGATCCGCGACTTCAAGTTCCCGGACCGCATCGTGGTCGGCACTTCCGATGAGCGCGCGCGGAAAGTGCTCGGCGATGTCTACCGGCCGCTGTCACTCAATCAGGCGCCGCTGATGTACACGGCGCGGCGGACGGCGGAGCTGATCAAATACGCCGCGAACGCATTCCTCGCGACCAAGATCACCTTCATCAACGAGATCGCCGATCTCTCCGAAAAAGTCGGCGCCGACGTCCAGGAAGTCGCGCGCGGCATCGGCCTCGACAACCGCATCGGCTCCAAGTTCCTGCATGCCGGCCCCGGCTTCGGCGGCTCCTGCTTCCCCAAGGACACCCGCGCGCTGATCAAGATCGCGCAGGACCACGACGTGAATCTGCGCATCGTGGAGGCCGTGCTCGGCGTCAACGACAACCGCAAGCGCGCGATGGCACGCAAGGTCGTCAACCTCGCCGGCAATTTGCGCGGCAAGACGGTCGCCGTGCTCGGCCTTACCTTCAAGCCGGAGACCGACGACATGCGGGAGGCGCCGTCGATCCCGATCGTCACCGGCCTCTTGGACATGGGCGCGAAAGTGCGGGCGCATGATCCTGTCGGCATCGAGCAGGCGCGCAAGGAGCAGCCGGATATCGAATATTGCGATGATCCCTATGAATGCGTGACCGGCGCCGATGCCATGGTCGTCGTCACCGAGTGGGTGCAGTACCGCACGCTCGACCTGGAGCGGCTGAAGAGCCTGTTGCGGCAGCCGGTCGTGGTCGACCTGCGGAATATCTACCGCCCCGAGGACATGGCCGCGCATGGCTTCAGCTATGAGAGCGTTGGCCGCGCACCCGAACCACTGGTTTGATGAACATTACCTTTCGTCATGGCCGGGCTTGTCCCGGCCATCCACGTTATGTTTTCTCCTTTTTGACAAGAGAGACGTGGATGCCCGGGACAAGCCCGGGCATGACGAAGTAGTGAGACCGTGCCCCGTCATTTCGACACCCCACTTCCAATCGACGCAGTGCTCCCCGAGCTCGCGACGACGCTTGCAGCGAAGAACACGGCCGTGCTCGTCGCGCCGCCCGGCGCCGGCAAGACCACGCGGGTGCCGCTGGCGCTGCTCGACGAGCCCTGGACTAAGGGCAAGAAGATCATCGTGCTGGAGCCGCGGCGAATCGCGGCCCGCGCCAGTGCAGAGCGGATGGCGCAGACGCTTGGCGAGCGGGTCGGCGAGACCGTCGGCTATCGCGTCCGCTTCGGCTCGAAAGTATCGCGCGCAACCCGCATCGAGGTCGTCACCGAAGGCATCTTCTCGCGCCAGATCCTCAACGATCCCGAACTCGCTGGCATTGCCGCAGTCCTGTTCGATGAATTTCATGAGCGTTCGCTTGATGCCGATTTGGGGCTTGCGCTGGCGCGTGATGCGCAACAGGGCTTGCGTGAGGATCTTCGCCTGCTCGTGATGTCGGCAACGCTCGACGGCGCCCGTGTCGCAAAGCTGCTTGGTGATGCTCCCGTCGTGGAGAGTGAAGGCCGCGCCTTTCCGGTCGAGACACGCTATCTCGGCCGCAAAGTGGACGTTCCGTTTGAGCGGCAGATGGCGGACGCGATCGCGACTGCCCTTCGCGCCGACCCCGGCTCGGTGCTGGCGTTCCTGCCGGGCGCCGCCGAGATCCGCCGCACGCAGAATTTTCTCGAAGAGCGCATCCATGACGCCGCGATCGAAATCGTGCCGCTGTTCGGCGCGCTCGACGCCAGCGTTCAGGATCGCGCCATCGCGCCGGCGCCCAAAGGTCACCGCAAGGTGGTGCTGGCGACCTCGATCGCCGAGACCTCGCTGACCATCGAGGGTGTCCGCATTGTCGTGGATTCCGGCATGTCGCGCGTGCCGCGCTATGAGCCCGACATCGCCCTGACGCGCCTGGAAACTGTGCGCGCTTCGCGCGCCGCGGTCGACCAGCGTCGCGGCCGTGCCGGCCGTACCGAGCCCGGCGTCTGTTACCGGCTCTGGGACGAGCCGCAGACGGCCTCGCTCGCCCCCTACACCCAGCCGGAAATCCTCTCCGCCGACTTGTCCTCGCTGGTGCTCGACCTCGCACAATGGGGCGTAAGCGACGCTTCCGGCCTTGCTTTCCTTGATCCGCCGCCCGCGCCTGCCTGGAACGAAGCAAGCGTGCTGCTGCGCGAACTCGGCGCGCTCGATGTCGACGGCCGGATCACGGCGGAAGGCAACAGCCTGCGTGCGCTGGCGCTGCCGCCGCGGCTCGCCCGCATGATCGTGGATTCGGCGCGGTTTGGCGCGGCGGCAGGAGCCGCAGAGATCGCAGCGGTGCTCACCGAACGCGGGCTAGGCGGCGACAGCGTCGATCTCGATGTCAGGCTCGATCAGTTCCGTCGCGACCGCTCGCAGCGCGCCTCGAGCGCGCGCAGCCTCGCGCAGCGCTGGGCCTCGCAGGTGACTTCGCCGAAAACGTCCGAGGCCACGGGCGAGCTCTCCACCGGCACGATGCTGGCCTTCGCCTTTCCTGATCGCGTCGCGCGCAACCGCGGCAATGGCAGCTTTGTGCTCGCCAACGGCCGCGGCGCCAGCGTCGAGCAGACGTCTTCACTTGCGCGTTCATCCTATATCGCGGTCGGAGAGTTGACCGGCACGGCGGCGAGCGGCCGGATCCTGTTGGCGGCGCCGATCACGCCGGAAGAGATCGAGCTGCGTTTCGCAAGTGAGATCGGGACCACGGAAGACATTTCGTTCGACCGCAGTGCGATGGCGCTGCGCGCGCGGCGCAAGCGCACGCTGCACGCGATCACGCTCTCGGAAGCGCCGCTGGCGCTGTCACCCTCCGCGGAGACCGCACGCGTGCTCGCCGACGGCTTGATCGCCGCAGGTCTCGACAAGCTGCCGTGGTCGAAAAACCTGAAGCAATGGCGCGACCGCGTGATGTTCCTGCGCAAGGCCGAAGGCGATAGCTGGCCGGACTTGTCCGATGAGGCGCTGGTGCGGGAGCGCGAGGCCTGGCTGGTGCCGGCGCTTTACGACAAGACCTCGCTGAAGGAGTTCTTGGCCGGCGATCTCTCGGATGCGCTGATGGTGCTGTTGCCCTGGAATCTGCGTGCCCGGCTGGAGCAGGAGGCGCCGACCCATTTCGAGGCGCCGACCGGCAGCCAGCTTGCGATCGACTACGAGGCCGAGCAGGGCCCGACCATCGCGGTCCGGCTGCAGGAGTTGTTCGGGCTCAACACCCATCCGTCGATCGCCAAGGGCGCCGTGCCGCTGGTGCTGGAATTGCTCTCGCCGGCGCAGCGCCCGGTGCAGGTGACACGGGATCTGCCGGGCTTCTGGCGCGGCAGCTACGCCGCGGTCCGCGCCGATCTGCGCGGGCGCTACCCGAAGCACCCCTGGCCGGAAGACCCGGCCACCGCCGTGCCGACGCGCCGGGCCAAGCCGCGCGGGACGTAATCCGCACCCGTGCGATTGCCGCTTGCCGTTAACGCTTCACTCATCCTTTTCGCGAAAATGGCAGGCTCCATCGCCGCTGTCGGTCGCGACTTGGCCGATGGCGTGGTGAAATCGGCCAGTTCCCGGAAATGTGCGTGGCGTCATGCGTAACATAATGATCTTCGCCGCCATCCTGATCGGCCTCGGCAGCTTCATGGCGCAGATGGCGGACAAGATGACGCCGGCTTCCGCGTCCGCCACGACCGCTTCGAAGAGTATCCCCGTTCAGACCGTGCCGCAGGGCGGCGGCCGCACGCTGAGCATTCCCCGCGACTCCCGCGGACATTTTGCGACGGACGGCCGCATCGACGGCCAGCGCATTGACTTCATGGTCGACACCGGCGCATCTCTTGTTGCGCTGAATGAGAAATCGGCCGCGCGCTTTGGCCTGCGCCCGTCCCGCGGCGACTACACCGCGACCGTCACCACTGCCAACGGCACCATCAAGGC
Organism: Bradyrhizobium sp. LeoA1Lang; assembly: GCF_055413685.1. Taxonomy (NCBI): domain Bacteria; kingdom Pseudomonadati; phylum Pseudomonadota; class Alphaproteobacteria; order Hyphomicrobiales; family Nitrobacteraceae; genus Bradyrhizobium; species Bradyrhizobium sp. LeoA1Lang. Next base: position 11,250 of record NZ_JBVAPG010000147.1, read on the forward strand.
CGCGCGCATCCGCCTCGCCATGATCGATCTCGGCGGCCTCATCGTCCGCGACGTCGACGCCATGGTGCTGCCCGATGAAGCGCTCTCCGAAAACCTGCTCGGCCTGTCCTTCCTGTCCAAGCTGAAGCGTTTTGAATACGCCAACGGCAGGCTGGTGCTGGAGCAGTAAGGCTGGCTCGACGACCCCTCCCGGTGGCGATTGCTGCGTGCTATATGATCGCCATGAACAGTTCCGAAGCCATCGATATCTTGCGACGCTCTGAGGGGGACCTGCGCAAACGCGGGGTAAGGCACGCTGCGCTATTCGGCTCGGTGGCTCGGGGCGATAACGGCGCAGGCAGCGACATCGATATCATGATCGAGATCGATCCTGACGCACGTATTACCATTTTCGATTATGTAGAGCTGAAGGAATACATCGCGGGCCTGTTTGATGAGCCGGTCGACGTTGTAAATCGCGAAGCCCTCAAATCTTACGTGCGGCCCACGGCAACTGCTGACGCCATCTATGCCTTCTGAGCGGACGGACGTCGTACTCCTCGATATGTTGCACCACATCGATTTGGCCACGAATTTTGTTCAGGGCTTCGATCGCGAGACTTTTGTCGATGACATACGGACAGTCTACGCGGTCACTCGCTGTCTCGAGATCATCTCCGAAGCCTCACGACGTTTGCCGGAAGATTTGAAAGCTCGACATCTCGGGATCGCGTGGAAGAAGATGGCAGGAGCCGGCAACGTTTACCGTCACGATTATGAGGATGTGGCGGCTAGAGTTGTATGGGACACCGTCGAGTGTGCGCTGCCGCCGCTAAGAGTCGTGATCGAGATAGAAATTTCGCGCCTTCAGGAATAGGTGCCTTCGGAACGAGGCATTGTCCGGCCAACAAATCCGCCGCAATTGTCAGCCAATAGCGCCCAATCCCACCTTTCGCCGCAGTCCGCCTTTGGCTATTGGCTGCAGCATTGACCATCACGCTCTCGCGAGGCCGTCACAAGATGTTCCCCAAGCCCAAGCCCGTTCTTGTTCCGAACACTTATGCCTTCGAATCCGAACCGATGGTGAAGCCGACCGGGTTTCGCGAATATGACGCGCGCTGGCTGTTCGGCAAGGAAATCAATTTGATGGGCGTGCAGGCGCTGGGCATGGGGCTCGGCGCGCTGATCGCGGAACTCGGCGTCAAGCAGGAGATCGTGACCGGCCACGATTTCCGCGGCTATTCCGCCTCGATCAAATATGCGTTGATCTCCGGCCTGATGGCTGCGGGCTGCAAGGTGCACGACATCGGGCTGGCGGTGACGCCGATGGCCTATTTCGCGCAGTTCGACCTCGACGTGCCCTGCGTCGCGATGGTCACCGCCTCCCACAACGACAATGGCTGGACCGGGGTCAAGATGGGCGCCAACCGCCCGCTGACCTTCGGCCCCGACGAGATGACGCGATTGAAGGAGATCGTGCTCGGCGCCAGCTTCAACAACACGGCCGGCGGCGCGTATCAATTCCACGAGAATTTTCCGGCGCGCTACATCGCCGACCTCACCGACCGGGCGAAGCTGACGCGCAAGCTCAAGGTGGTGGCCGCCTGCGGCAACGGCACCGCCGGCGCGTTTGCGCCGCAGGTGCTGGAGAAGATCGGCTGCGAGGTGATCCCGCTCGACACCGAGCTCGACCATACCTTTCCGAAATACAATCCGAACCCGGAAGACATGGAGATGCTGCACGCGATCCGCGATGCGGTCTTGCAGCACAAGGCCGATGTCGGTCTCGGCTTCGATGGCGACGGCGACCGCTGCGGCGTGGTCGACAACACCGGCGAGGAGATCTTCGCCGACAAGGTCGGCGTGATGCTGGCGCGCGACATGTCGGCGATCCACAAGGATGCGCAATTCGTGGTCGACGTGAAGTCGACCGGGCTGTTCATGACCGATCCGATCCTGCAAAAGCAGGGCGCGAAGACCGCGTACTGGAAGACCGGCCACTCCTACATGAAGCGCCGCACCAACGAGCTCGGCGCGCTCGCCGGCTTCGAGAAGTCCGGCCACTTCTTCTTCAACAAGCCGTTCGGCCGCGGCTATGACGACGGCCTGGTTTCGGCGATCGCGATCTGCGAGATGCTCGACCGCGCGCCCGGCAAGTCGATGGCCGACCTGAAGAACGCGCTGCCCAAGACCTGGTCGTCGCCGACCATGTCGCCGCATTGCGCCGACGAGGCCAAATACGGCGTGGTCGACGCCGTGGTGAAGCACTTTGAGGGTTTGCAAAAGCAGGGCGCCAAGATCGGCGGCCAGGCGATCCGCGATCTCGTCACCGTCAACGGCGTGCGCGTCACGGTCGAGGACGGGAGCTGGGGCCTGGTGCGCGCCTCCTCCAACAAGCCGGAGCTCGTGGTGGTGGTCGAAAGCCCGGTCAGCGAGCAGCGCATGCGCGACATGTTCGAGACCGTGGATAGCGTGCTGCGCACGCATCCGGAGGTCGGCGAGTACAATCAGAAGATTTGAGAACGTCTTCACCTCGTCATTGCCGGGCTTGACCCGGCAATCCATCCGGAAAGGGACTCTTTGCGAAGATCGATGGATACGCGGGTCAAGCCCGCGTATGACGACTTGTAGCAGCGGCTCGAGTGAGGCAATCCTCTTCTACGCCGCCGGCACCGGCAGCGCGGTCACCGACTTGATCTTCTCCATCGCAAAGCGCGAGGTGACGTTCTTCAGTGGCACGGCGCTGATCAGCTTCTTGTAGAAGATGTCATAGCTCGACATGTCCGCGACGACGACGCGCAGCATGTAGTCGACGTCGCCGGCCATCCGATAGAACTCCATCACTTCAGGCATGGCGCTCACCGCGTCAGCGAATTTGCGCAGCCAGGCCTCGGAATGGTCGGAGCTCTCGACCGACACGAACACGGTGATGCCGAGCCCGATCTTGTTCTGGTCGACCAGGGCGACCCGGCGCAGGATCACGCCATCCGCCTCGAGCCGCTGGATGCGCTTCCAGCAAGGAGTGGAGGACAGGCCGACCCGATCGCCGATCTCGGCAACCGAGAGAGAAGCGTCCTCCTGCAGCACGGTCAGGATTTTGCGGTCAATGGCGTCAAGCCGGCGGTTGGCGTCATGCAGCGATACGGCGAGCTCGGTCATGAGAAGAAAGTTCCATATGAGGAGGTTAAATCCCTCATATATAGAAAAATCTTCTAAAGCAAGCCTATTGGCTGCTCTCGACCGGGCGAGCGCTCTGGTCCTGCCCCAAAAACTGTTCAACTTCAGTGTGTTGCGGGGGCACTATGCGCCCGCGACGTCTCCCCCATGCAGCCAACGTCCGACCAGATGATGGGCTATGGCGAAAGGATGTGGACCAGCCAGGCCATCGGGATGCTGCCGCTTGAGCATCAAGGTCGCTTCCGCACGATCGAACCAGCGCGCATCCTCGAGCTCGGTGCGGTCGACGATGATCTCCTCATTGGTTGCGCGCGCGGTGCATCCGATCATCAGGGATGATGGATAGGGCCAGGGCTGCGTCATGTAATAATTGACCTCGGTGCAGCGGATTCCCGACTCCTCGAAGATCTCGCGCCGGACCGCGTCCTCGATGGTCTCGGCGGCTTCGACGAAACCCGCGAGGCAGGAATACATGCCTGGAGGGAATTGCTTCTGGCGGCCGAGCAGGCATCTGTCGCCGTGGGTCACCAGCATGATGACAACAGGATCGGTGCGCGGAAAATGCTCGGCCTTGCAGCTCGGGCATACGCGCTTCCAGCCGCCCTCCTTCATCGCGGTACGCGCGCCGCAATTGGCGCAAAAGCCGTGGCGCTGGTGCCAGGTCACCATGGATTTTGCCATCGCGATCGCCGAGAGCTGGTCGGGTGGGACGGTGCCCTGCATCGCCATGCCGCGCAGTTCGGTAACAGCGACATCGCTGCGGCCAACCAGATTTTCCGCTGCCTGCGGCGCAATGCCCATGCCGAATACCGGCGCGCCATCGCGCAGTCCCAGGAACACCGTGCCTGGATTGGCGCCGAATTTCAGCGCCTCCTCGACCGAAAGCAGCGCCCGCGGGCCGCTTTCCTCCTGCTTCACCACCAGCGAGTCGCGGTAGATCACGTAAGCGCGGGCGTCGCCGCGGCTTTCCAGCGCGAACAGCTTCTCCTCATTGAGACGCAGATGCGCGGCGCGGTCGAGAACATTGGTGACGAAGGCCGGCTGCCCCAGCGGAAAGTTATTGAATGCTGACATCTATTCTTCAACCCAACCAGATCTTGCGGCGAAGCGCGCTGATGAAATTCTGCACTTCTTCGGCATCATGCGCCAGCGGCGGCACCACACCCCATACCGGCCGCGGCCAAGCGGTGTCCGTGGTACGGCGCGCGATGATGTGAACGTGAAGCTGCGGCACCGCATTGCCGAGCGCTGCGATGTTCAGCTTGTCGCATTTGGTGATTTCTTTCAGGGCGCGCGCGACGCGGGTGATCTCGGTCATGAGCTGCGCCTGCTCGACCTCCTCAAGGTCGATGATCTCCACCGCGCCCGCGCGGCGCGGCACCAACAACAGCCAGGGGTAATTGGCATCCTTGATGACCAGCACCCGGCAGAGCGGCAGGTCGCCGATGTCGATGGTGTCTTCCTTCAGGCGTGCGTGCAGTGACCAGGCGGAGGTGTCAGAGGGCATGTGGGTTCCAGTGCGGCCATCGCTGATCCGATGACGTCGGGCCAAAAGTGACCTGAAATGGACACCGCTCGCAACGTCATTTCAAGGCGTCATCATCCGCGAAAGCGGATGATCCAGTATTCCGCGATAGCGGTGCTCAAGCCGTGAGGGCGCGGGCGTACTGGATACCCCGCCGGAGCCTGTCATCGGGCTCGCCGAAGGCGAGACTCGGTGGCGGGGTATGACGGGGCTAAGACCGGCTTGCTTTCCGGTCCTTTTGGCCCCAAATAGGGATCGGGAGATTGGCGGTGGACGAGCCACTCGCCAACCGGGTCAGGTCCGGAAGGAAGCAGCCCTAACGAGGTCCGGATCGGGTCGCTCGTCAGTCTCCTACCTGTTTTTAGAGCGAATCACGCAGAGCGCGGGCTGTTCCGCGGTTTTGCGTTTGATCCCGCTCCTTTCCGCAAAGCCGGCCCGAGAGACATTCAATTGCGGATCGACCAATGAACGACGCTGGCGCTCCCCCGAATCAGGCTGAAGGCGCCGGCCAGGCCGGCTTCGAAGCGGCAAAGCCATACCGAGTGCTGGCGCGCAAATACCGCCCCTCCAGCTTTGACGATCTGATCGGCCAAGAGGCCATGGTGCGCACGGTCTCGAACGCGTTCGAGACCGGACGAATCCCGCAGGCCTGGATCCTGACCGGGGTGCGCGGGGTCGGCAAGACCACCACCGCCCGCATTCTGGCCCGTGCGCTGAACTATGAATTGCCCGACGGATCGGTGAAGGGGCCGAGCATCCAGATGCCCGTGCTCGGCCTGCACTGCCAGGCGATCATGGAAAGCCGGCACATGGACGTGCTGGAGATGGACGCCGCGTCCCACACCGGCGTCGACGATGTCCGCCAGATCAATGACAGCGTGCGCTATGCACCGGCGAGCGCCCGCTACAAGGTCTACATCATCGACGAAGTCCACATGCTCTCGACCGCGGCCTTCAACGCGTTCCTGAAAACGCTCGAAGAGCCGCCGGAGCACGCCAAGTTCGTCTTTGCCACCACGGAAATCCGCAAAGTCCCGGTCACGGTGCTCTCGCGCTGCCAGCGTTTCGACCTGCGCCGGGTCGAGGCCGATGTGCTGATGAAGCATCTCAGTAACATCGCGGCCAAGGAAGGCGTCGAGGTCGAGCCGGAAGCGCTCGGCATCATCGCGCGCGCCGCGGAGGGCTCGGTGCGCGATTCGCTGTCGTTGTTCGACCAGGCGATCGCGCATGCGGCCGGAACCGTGCGCGCGGAGGAAGTGCGGCAGATGCTCGGGCTTGCCGATCGCACCCGGGTGATCGACCTGTTCGATTCGCTGGGGCGCGGCGATATCGCGGCCGCCTTCACCGAATTCCGCGCGCAATATGATGTCGGCGCCGATCCGGTCGTGGTGCTGTCCGACCTCGCCGAATTCGTCAATTTCGTTACCCGCGTGAAGATCGTGCCGGCTACCGCCGACAACGTGGCGTTCGGCGAGACCGAGCGCGTCCGCGCCCGCGAGTTCGCAGCCAAGCTGTCGATGCGGGTGCTGTCGCGGATGTGGCAGATGCTGCTCAAGGGCATCGCCGAGGTGCAGACCGCCACCCGTCCGGCCGCCGCCGCCGAGATGGTGTTGGTGCGGATCGCCTACGTCGCCGACCTGCCGACGCCGGACGAAGCCATCAGGATGATCGAGCAGAACGGCGGCGGCGCGGCGCCGGTGGTCGCGGGCGGCGCGACCACGTCGCGGGCTGCGCCATCGGCACCCGTCTCCTCGATCGCGTCATCGCCGGTGCGTGCTTCCGTCGTGGCGCCCCGCGCCAGCGCGGAGGCCTCGCTGCGACCGCAGGCTGCGGCGCCCGAGACGCAATCGGCGCCTGCGCTCCGCATCACCAGCTTCATGCAGCTTCTCGCGCTCGCCGGCGAGAAACGCGATTTGATGACCAAGGGCGCGCTCGAAGCGGATGTGCGGCTGGTGCGCATCGAGGACGGACAGCTCGAAATCGCGCTGGAGCCGCATGCCACGCGCGGCCTCGTCACCGATCTCTCGCGCAAGCTGGAACTATGGACCGGCCGCCGCTGGACCGTGATCGTCTCCAACGAAGCCGGGCAACCGACCATTCGCTCGCAAAATCTCGCCGAGAAGAGCCAGCGCGAGCGCGCGGCCGAAGCCGATCCGCGGGTGAAGGAGGTTCTGGCCCGCTTTCCCGGCGCGAAGGTCGTCGAGGTGCGCAGGCTTGCCGCCGAGCCGGCGGAGACCGATATTGTCGGCGAAGACCCCATCGAGAGCGGCGACAGCGACGACTAACATGATCCGGAAGAGTGGGGCCGGTTTTTCCTTCGCGACAAACGCGCAGCGTTGGCGCGGAGATCATGCGCGAACACATTGAAGGGACCACCGATGGCTGATTTTCTCGGCATGATGAAGCAGGCGGCGCAGTTGCAGTCCAAGATGCAGGCGATGCAGGAAGAACTCGGCAACGTCGAGGTCGAGGGCATTTCCGGCGGCGGCCTCGTCGCGGTGCGCATGAGCGCGAAGATGGAGGTCAAGGGCGTCAGGATCGATCCGTCGCTGATGAAGCCGGAGGAACGCGAGATCCTCGAAGACCTCCTGGTCACTGCGCATAATGACGCGCGGCGTAAGGCGGAACTCGCGGTGCAGGAGAAGATGCAGGCGCTCACCGGCGGGCTCGGCCTGCCGCCCGGGCTCGGTCTCACCTGAAATGGCCGCAAGCGTCGCCGGACCTGAAATCGAGCGCCTGATCCAGCTTCTGGCGCGGCTGCCGGGCCTCGGTCCGCGCTCGGCCCGGCGCGCGGCGCTGCACCTGATCAAGAAGCGCGAAGCCTTAATGACGCCGCTGGCCTCGGCGCTGCAGGTGGCGATCGACAAGATCCAGGTCTGCAAGACCTGCGGCAATATCGATACGCAGAATCCCTGCACGGTCTGCACCGATCCGCGCCGCGATCCTTCCATCATCGTCGTGGTTGCCGACGTCGCCGATCTCTGGGCGCTGGAACGGGCGAACGCGACCAATGGCCGCTATCACGTCCTTGGCGCGACGCTGTCGCCGCTCGACGGCGTCGGCCCGCAGGATCTCACCATCGATCAGCTCGTGGCGCGCGCGCATGATCCGCAGGTGAACGAGATCATCCTGGCGCTGAATGCAACCGTGGATGGCCAGACCACGGCGCACTACATCACCGATCTGCTTCAAGAGGCCAATGTCCGAGTGACCCGGCTGGCGCATGGCGTGCCGGTCGGCGGCGAGCTTGATTACCTTGATGAAGGTACGCTATCCGCTGCTATGCGGCAGCGAACGCTTTTCTAGCCAAACACAACGGAACTGAACGAGATGACGAACCACCGATTCGGCATTCGCCTGTGCTTTGCGGTCATTCTGGGAGCGGTACTTGCCGCGCCCGCCGCGCTGGCCCAAGAGGAGGAGGCCGCGCCGAAGCCGGGCAAGCCGATCCATGCCGGCGAGGTGCTGTCGGGCGAACTCAACACGCTGCGCGTCCGCGACATCAAGAAAGCCGGCAAGCGCATCGCAACCTATCAGCTTACCAGCGAACCGCGCCGCCTGCCGCCGCCGAACGGGCTGTGCAATCTCGAGACCGGTCCTGAGACGTTCCAGCTTGTCCCCGCCAACGACGCGCAGGCCGCGCAACTGAGGCCTTTCGTCGGCAAGGAAATCTCGGTGAAGGTCGACGAAGTCGCCTGCGCGCAGGAAGCGGGGCAGATGAGCGAGGCGGTGGTCACCAAGTGGAGCGTGGTGACGAAGCACTAAGGTTTGGCCTCGTAGCCCGGATGCAGCGAAGCGTAATCCGGGATTCTTGGGAAACAACCTCGTGGAGTGCCCCCCAAAAGTGAGACACGGGAAATTAGGGACAGTTCTCTAACGGAGAACGTATGCCCAACAAATCCCCCCGTGTTTTCAGCCGAGAGTTCAAGCTTGAGGCGGTTCGCCGCATTCTGG
>NZ_JBVAPG010000148.1:0-19667 GCF_055413685.1 Bradyrhizobium sp. LeoA1Lang
GATCTCCCGAAGCGACGCCGCCCACAACGCAAGCGTCTCCTCAATCGACGCTGCCTGCGTCCACGATCTTCGAATCATGGTTGCCCATGGATTCAGAAACCCACTAAAAAAACAACTGTAATGCTAGGCTGCAATGCCCTATTGCAAGCCGCTCTTATGCAAGGTGACGATCATGACGCGAATGATGCAGTCCGAGATCGTTTCGCCTTGCCGGCGCACTTGCTGCAGCCGTTCCCACGTCACCTCGTTGACCGGTATGAGCCAGTTGCCGTTTGGCAAGCGCCGTCCGGTCGGGGGCTCAACCGCGCTCTCAATCAGGGCGCGGCACTCCTCAGTGATCTCAATATTCGGCATCGCTTGATGGAAGCCCTCGCGGGATTAAAGCGGCCGGTGTTGGCCTGAGCCGACAAGATCCACCAGTTAAATCGCGGCAATGCTTTTAACTGGTATCGCGAATGAGACGCTGCTAACGACGGAATCACGGCGAGTGTGCGGCCCTGCCGCGAGGTGACAGAGCGGTAATGTGACGCAACTTGTACCGCGTCCTTGCGTTACCATCTGAATGCTCATGCCCGACGACATCTTCGTGCCCAACCGCGCCCGCTCGCAGGGCCCGTTCCGCGACGCCAGGCCGCGGGGGAAAATCATCGACCAGGACGGACGCGAGATTCCGGAAGCGGCGCTGCATCCGCAGTTCGAGGCGTTCCGGCTTGATTTCGAGACCGCCAATCCGTTCGGCACTCTTACCCGTGAGCAGCGGCTGGCGCGGCTCGAGGCGATCGCGAAACTGCTCGACGTCGCCTTCATCGTACCCGGCACCAAGATCCGCTACGGCATCGACGGCCTGATTGGTCTGATCCCCGTGGTCGGCGACATCATCACGACGGCGATCTCGCTGTGGCTGGTGCGGGAAGCGCGTGCGCTGGGCGCGCCCTGGCACATCACCGCGCGGATGCTCGCCAATGTCGCGCTCGATGGCGCGGTCGGCCTGGTGCCGCTTGCGGGCGACGCGTTCGACGTCATGTTCCGCGCCAATGTCCGGAACGTGCGCATGCTCAGGCGCTGGCTGGACAAGCAGCCGCGGCTATGAGCGCAAAAAGAGAAAGCCCCCGGATCATCCCGAGGGCTTTTCGCTTGGGTCAGGGACGGATTGGTTTAAGCGGCGTCGGCGTCGGTATTGGTCTGCACCGGGCGCGGACGACGCGGCAGCGGGAACGCCTCGCTCTCATAGAGCGTGCGGATGCCGTTCTGGTCGAAACGGGCTTCCTCGACCTGCAGGTAGGCGCCGTTCAGCGAATCCGCCGGCAGCTCTTCCATGGCATACTGCACGGCTTCTGCCGCGGTGCCAAAGCGCCGATAGGCGAAACCGGCCCGCTTCTTCTTGCGAATGGCGGCGGGAAAGAGTTCGGCGGAGGTGTTAAAGTTGAACGGACGCATAGGACGCATGGTCGACGACCTCTTACTCTTCTTAGCGATAGCGCGATTGGGGGTTGGGGACGGCACGCCACAACCCGCGGCGCGCCGCACATGTCATTTCGTCCCCTAATATAGGCTTATTTGACAAAATTGCGACCCCTGAACGGTGCCGACAGACCTCATGATGAATCCGCGCATGGCAGTAAGGAAACTAGAATAAGCTGAATTGAATCAATTGGTTGGCTGAGTTCCTGCGCACCCGGGCCCGCCGGAAGGAAAGAAATCTGAGGTGATCGGCCCATGTCTCGTCCGCGCATTATTCCGCGGCGCGGCGAAGGACAGGCGGAACGACGGCCTGCAAGGATTGCACGCATCGCGACGCGTTGACGCGGCCGGCAGCGCATAAGGCGCGACGTGCAGGGGCGAAGGCTTGTGCGGGGCGCGCGGCGCTTTAAAACTGACAGCAACAACAGAGCGACCGGTCATCGCGACGCCGGTTCGCGAGGAAACGTCAGGAACGCCCGAGGATCATGCTCAAGGAAGCCGCAACCTACGACGAGCTCACCCGCAACTTCCGCTGGGACGTCCCAGCGCGCTTCAACATGGCGACCGCCTGCTCCGACCGCCATGCCGACGGCTCGGGCCGGCCCGCGCTTGTCTATGTCGACGAGGACGGCACCCAGACGCGCACCACCTTCGACGAGGTCGCGGAGATGTCGCGCCGCTTCGCCAATGTGCTGAAGGCCGACGGTCTTCAGCGCGGCGACCGCGTCGCGGTGTTCCTGTCGCAATCGCTCGAATTGCCGATCGCGCATCTTGCCGCCTTCCGCTCCGCGATGATCTCGATCCCGCTGTTCGCGCTGTTCGGCGAGGATGCGCTGGAATTCCGGCTGTCGAATTCCGAAGCGAAGGCGATCGTGACCGACGCGGCCGGCTGGGAGAAGTTGGCGAAGATCCGCGACCGCCTGCCCGAGTTGAAGAACGTCTATGTGGTCGGCGAGGAAGTCCCCGCAGGCACCAGGCCGTTCTGGCCCTCGCTGCGTGCGGCCTCGCCGGAGTTTGCGAGCGTCGACACCTCGGCCGATGATCCCGCACTCATCATCTACACGTCGGGCACTACCGGTAATCCGAAAGGCGCGCTGCACGCGCACCGCGTCGTGCTCGGCCACCTGCCGAATGTCGAGATGTGCCACAACTTCCTGCCGCGGCCCGGCGACCTGATGTGGACGCCCGCGGATTGGGCCTGGATCGGCGGCCTGATCAACGGCCTGTTCGCGTTCTGGTACCACGGCATTCCCATGGTCGGCCATCGCGCGCGCAAGTTCGAGCCGCAGGCGGCGATGCAGATGATGGCCGACCTCGGCATCCGCAACGTGTTCCTGCCGCCGACCGCGCTGAAGCTGATGCGCCAGGCGGGCGTGAAGAATTCGGGCGTGAAACTGCGCAGCATCTTCACCGGCGGCGAGTCGCTCGGCGGCGAGCTATTGGGTTGGGTGCGCGACACCTTCGGCATCGACGCCCATGAAGTGTTCGGCCAGACCGAATGCAACCTCGTGATCGGCAGCAATTCGAACCTGTTTCCGATCCGCCCGGGTTCGATGGGCAGGGCGACACCCGGCTTCGACGTGCGCATCGTCAATGATAGAGGCGAGGAACTGCCGCGGGGCACGCGAGGCATCATCGGCGTGCGGCAGCCATGCCCCGTCACCATGATCGAATATTGGCGCAATCCGGAGGCGACCGCGAAGAAATATGCCGGCGCGTTCCTGCTGACCGGCGATCTCGGCGTGCAGGATGAGGATGGCTATTTCTGGTACGTCAGCCGCGAGGACGACGTCATCACCACCGCCGGCTATCGCGTCGGCCCGTCGGAGATCGAGCACACGCTGATGAAACATCCGGCGGTCGCGATGTCGGCCGTGGTCGGCATTCCCGATCCGATCAGGACCGAGTCGATCAAGGCCTGGATCGTGCTCCGCGCCGGTTATGCCCCAAGCGACACGCTCGCCCGCGAGATCCAGGACTTTGTCAAAGTGCAACTCGCCGCCCACGAATATCCGCGCTTCGTCGAGTTCGCGGAGTCGTTGCCGATGACCGCGACCGGCAAGGTGCTGCGCCGCGAGTTACGGGCGCGGGGGTAACGTCGTAGCCCGGGTGGAGCGAAGCGCAACCCGGGACGCCTGTCTCGGCTTTGCGAGCGGCCCCGGGTTACGCTGGCGCTCCACCCGGGCTACGGGACCGTCGCGACTTACGGCGTCGCGATTCCCAATTCCTTCAGCGCCGCCAGCATCCGTGCCGGCGGCTGCATCTGGATGACGAGGGCATTGCCGGTCTCCAGCAAGCTCTTGAGGCTGGAGAGGATCGCGGGCCAGCCGGCGCGGCCGCCGGAGAGGATATCGTCGCTGAGCGGCCGGTCGTGCGATTGCAGGAGCGTCAGCTTGACCGCGTTGCCGGCCTGCTCGATCTCATAGGTCACGAGCGTCGGCCCCAGCTTTTCCACCAGCGCCGGCCAGTTGACGTTGAAGGTCACGGTCAGCTTCCGCGGCGGCTCGCATGCGATCACCTCGCCGGTGATGTGCGGCGCGCCATCGGGCGTACGCACCATGAATGCGCCGCCCACGCGGAGATCGACCTCGACCGCGTTGCCGGAAAAATACTTCCGGCTGAACTCGGCACTGGTCAGCGCCTCCCAGACCTTCTCCGGTGTGGACGCGATGTAGATCGTGTAGACGATCGCCGGCTTGAATTTCTCGATATTCATGTCCTCTCGAATCCTCCGATAGATCTTCATTTCTATTCGAACCCTTCGATCTCAAGCGCACGAGGCGGGATCGCCAACACTTTCCCGGTCTCGAGCAGGGTCTTGAGCCCCGAGAGGATCGCCGGCCATCCCTTGGAAATGCCATCGAAGAGCTTGCTGCCTTTGGCGAAGCCTTCATGCGTCACGGTCAGCTTCACGAGGTCGCCGTGGGGCTCGATGGTGAAGGTGACCTTGGTTGGCGGCTCCTTGCGCATCTCCTCATCGAGCTGATGCTTGAAGGTGTAGGCGAGACGCCGCGGCCGGTCTGCCTCGAGGATTTCGCCCACATCCGTCGTGGTGCCGTTCGTGACCAGCGCGAACGGGGAGCCCACCTTCCAGTCGGATTTCACTTCCGTGTTGAACCAGTAACGCCTGGTGAACTCGCTATTGGTCAGCGCCTCCCACACTTTCTCGGGCGTGGTCTCGATATAGGTGACGTGTATGAATTCCGGTTTGGACATCTTGAACCCTCCCGCGAAGCTACTCGCCGCTCTTCCAACGTCGGCGTGTCATCGGCATTGACGCGCCGGTCTCCAGCAGCGTTTTCATGCTCGACAGAATCGGGGGCCAGCCGGCGCTGACGCCGCGCAGCATCTCGTCGTCGAGTTCGCTATGCACAACCGTCAGCCTGGTCGAGCCGAACTGTTCCTCGATCGTGAAGGTGACCCGGGAGACCTTGTCGGGATCGCCGAGATTCTCCGGCCGCGCCCAGCTCAGCACGAGCCGGTGCGGACGCTCGCTCTCGATGACGGTGCCGGCGATCGCGACCTTGGAGGGATCGTCGTAATCCTCATGCTGCCACTTCGCGCCCTTGCTCCAATCGGAGCTGTTGCGATGCCTGCCCCAATAATCCTTGGTCATCTCCGGATCGATCAGCGCATCCCAGACCTTTTCGCAGGAAGCTTCGATATAGATCACATAGAGGAATTCCGGCTTACTCATCGCGCTCCTCCAGTTGCCGTTTCAATTCGCCGAGCGCGACCAGCTTGGCGCGCTCGAATTTCCTGATCCACCGCTCTCCGATCTGATGGATCGGAACCGGGTTGAGGTAGTGCAGTTTCTCGCGGCCATGCTTGAACGTGGTGACGAGATTGGCCTGTTCGAGAATCGCAAGGTGCTTGGTGACCGCCTGCCGCGTCATGGCGAGGCCTTCGCACAGTTCGTTCAGCGTCTGTCCGTTTCTGGCGTGAAGCCTGTCCAGGAGCGACCGCCGCGATGCGTCCGCCAGCGCTTTGAAGACTTCGTCCATGTGCGCCACAATAGGCAACCAAATGGTTGCATGTCAAGCGCGACGTCATCGAGCAGTCGGATGGCGCAGCGCTTCGCTCTTCTTATCGGGTGTGGCTTGCGCTAGAACGGGGACACCCGAGTTCCCGCTCCGAGCAGTTCCGCCATGTCCCTGCAAGCCTATCTCGCCTACGTCGCCGCCTGCATTGCGCTCGCTTTGCTGCCCGGCCCGATCGTCACGCTGGTGATCGCCAACGGCCTGCGCCACGGCACCCGCGCGGCGCTGACCAATGTGCTGGGCGCGCAGGCGGGACTGGCGATCGTGATCGGCGTCGTCGCCGTCGGTCTCACCTCGCTGATGGCGACCATGGGCTACTGGTTCGACTGGGTGCGCTTTGCCGGCGCGGCTTACCTGGTCTGGCTCGGCATCAAGCTGATCCGCTCCCCGGTCGAGGACCTGAGCGCGGATGAGCCGCCACCGCCGCCGCGCGGCGGATTCTTCCTGCAAGGATTTCTGGTGCTGCTGTCGAACCCGAAAGTGCTGGTGTTCTTCGGCGCCTTCATTCCGCAGTTCGTGGACCTGAACAAGGATCACCTCCCGCAAGTGGCGCTGCTCGGCGTGACCTTTATGGTGACGGCGGCGATGAGCGACATGATCTACGCATTGCTCGCCGGCCGCGCGCGAAAATTCTTTTCCAAGCAGCGGACGCGCCTGGTCTCGCGCGTCTCGGGCGGCTTCATGATCGGCGGCGGCATCTGGCTCGCGTTGACGCGGGCGCGTTAGCGCGCCTTGGACTTGACGAATTCGAGTCTGCGAATCTGTTTCCGAGTTTCACGCGGGTTCCCCAGCCCGGCGGATCGAGGCGAGCGGCGACGGCTGTCGCGTGCCTTGATTGACACCCTCGTATATTTGTCCTCGCGTGCGGTTAGGGCGTGTTAATAGGCGGCTAGTTCCATCGGCAGAGGGCGTGCCGCCAGGTGTGCGTGAGCAACTGCTCCACCGGACGGAGCGCCGTAGATCCGCGAGCGGACAACGGAGCAGATCGAGCGGTGGGGGTGAAGGTCGAGGTCGCTACCTTGCAGCAACGCGCCAACGAAGGTGAGGCGTTCCAGTTCGGGCCGTTTCGTCTGGCCGTGTCCGAAAGGCTGCTCATGAACGGTGACGTTCAGGTGTCGCTGGGCAGCCGCGCGCTCGATGTCCTGATTGCCTTGGTGGAACGGGCAGGGGAGGTCGTGAGCCACCGGGAATTGATCAAGCGGGTCTGGCCGGATGTCATCGTCGAAGAGGCCAGCCTTCGGGTTTCCGTTGCAGGGATCCGCAGAGCGCTCGGGGATGGTCGCGACGGTGCACGCTACATCACCAACGTTCCCGGACGCGGATATTGCTTTGTTGCACCGGTCCAGCGCTTGGTGCAGGGCGGCGAGTCCACGGCTACGCCTGTCGGGCGTGGCAGGATCCAGACCCTGCCTGCGCGTTTGCAGCGGATGGTTGGTCGCGACGAGACTGTCGAAGCTTTGCGCTTGGAACTAATGTCCCGGCGGTTCGTCAGCATTGTCGGGCCCGGCGGGGTCGGAAAAACCACGGTGGCTGTCGCCGTCGCGCATGGGCTGGCGGACGAGTTCCGCGACGCGGTCTGCTTCGTGGACCTCAGCGCGCTGCAGGAGCGCGCGCTCGTTGTTCCGGCCGTCGCTTCAGCGGTCGGATGCCTCGCGCATACGCAGGACTCGCTATCGCGGCTGCTCGCATTTCTTGCCGACAAGCGCCTTCTATTGGTTCTCGATAGCTGCGAGCATGTGATTGAGGCTGTCGCCATCCTGGCGGAGGGCGTGTTCCGCCAAGCGCCGCTCATCCACATCATCGCGACCAGCCGCGAATCCCTCCGCGTTGAAGGCGAGAACGTCCATCCGCTTCGCTCTCTCGACAGTCCAACGAGCGGGACGGCGCTGACAGCGGCCAAGGCACTGGCCTCTCCTGCTGTACGGCTCTTCATGGACCGGGCCGCCGCCGGCGGATATCGGGACGAGCTCACCGACGAGGACGCGCCCATCGTCGCCGATATTTGTCGCCAGCTTGACGGGATGCCGCTGGCGATCGAGCTGACGGCCAGCAGGGCGAGCACTTACGGCATCGGCGGACTGGCAGAGCTGATCGGCGACCGCTTGATGCTGCTTTGGCAGGGGCGGCGCAGTGTGCCACGGCACCAGACGCTGCAGGCCATGCTCGACTGGAGCTACGATCTCCTGTCGGATCGCGAGAAAGCGATCTTGTGCGCGCTATCCGTGTTTGTCGGTGCTTTCACGATGGAAATGGCGCAAGCCGTCGTGGCAGAAGCGGACCGCGATGAGCTGCAGTTTGCAACCATCGCAAGCCTGGTCGACAAGTCGTTGATCTCGGTCTCGCTGACGGGAGGCGCAAGCTGGTATCGGCTGCTTGATACGACGCGGGCATATGCCGCGGTCAGGTTGAAGGAGCTGGGGGCAACGAACGCAACTGCAAGACGACATGCACTCTACTACGCCGAACGCCTCGCGGGACTCCGGGGCAGCACGCTGCGGGATCGCGATCTAACGCCTTACTCGCGACAGATAGGTGACATCAGAGCCGCACTCGAGTGGAGTTTTTCGCCGTCAGGCGACAGGTCGGTTGGTGTGGCGTTGGGCGCCGGCGCGGTGCCCCTGTTCCTTGGAATGTCGATGCTGAGCGAATGTCGCTGGTGGTGCCTGCAAACGATAGATGCACTGTCAGAGGAGGATCGCGGAACAAAGCTCGAACTGAGGCTCCAACTGCCATTGGCGACATCATCGATCCACGCTCATAGTGACAGCGTGGAGGTGGGGACAGCACTGGAGCGGGGACTGAGCCTTGCCGATTCCATGGGCGATGCCGACTACCAGTTGGAATTTCTGGCCGGTCTCAATCTTTATCGCGCTCGGCTCGCGGATTCTGGCGGCTCGTTGGCGGTAGCGCAACGTTACGCTGCCATAGCCAGGGAATTGGGCCGGCCGCGGGAAGTCGTGATGGCCGAGTGGATGCTTGGCGCGAGTTATCATCTGGTGGGAGAGCAGGCGGCTGCCCAGCAGAGCTATAAAAGAGGCTTCGAGCACGCAGCGGCTGCCGGCGTGAGCGAGCTGCATTCCTTCGGATACGATCATCAGGTGCGAGCGTTTGTCGGTTACGCGCGGACATTGTGGGACTGCGGCCTTCCGGATCAGGCGGCTCAATTTGCATATAGAGCTATCGAGGTCGCCGAAAGGAAAGAGCATCCTGTCTCGCTTTGCATCTGCCTAGTCTTTGTCGCGCCAGTGTTTCTGTGGCGGGGAGATCGGCAGATCGCGGAAGAGCTCGTAGAACGACTCATTACCTACGCTGGCAGGTACTCGCTCGCCATGTACAGGGCCGGCGGCCTGGGCTTGCGAGGAGCGCTTATGCTGGAGAGAGGGGATACAGAGCCTGGCATCAAGACCCTGCGCGAAGCTCTGTCCACCTTGCGAACCGAGCAGCGAAACATCCTCTTGCCATCCAATTCGCGCGCCTTGGCCGAAGGTCTCGCCCGCACCGGCAACTCGGCAGAAGCCACCAGCATCATCGATGCGGCCGTAGCCAACGCATTGCGCGGCTCCGGAACCTTCGAACTGCCCGATTTGCTGCGGGCTCGCGCGACGGTGCTGCTCGCGGCGTCACCAGCGAACTGGCCGGCGGCGGAGGCATCGCTCAAGGACTCGCTCGACTGCGCCAGGCAACAGCACGCTCTTGGATGGGAGCTGCGTTCCGCGATGGCATTGGCGCGCCTGTGGATGGAGCATGGGCGCGTGGACGAAGCACGATCGCTGCTGGGCGACGTGTACGGACAATTTACGGAAGGATTCGAAACCGCTGACCTGAAAGAGGCAGAGCGTCAGCTTCGCGTTGCCGGAGATCTGACGTCATATCCTTGACGTAGTTCGTTCTCGGGGACCAGCCACGTGCGATGCTGCGGTGCACCATCATCGCCAAACGTGAGTTTTACAGTTTCTTACACCAATAAACTCGTGGCCAGTCCGGTGCTGCTCCACTCTGCGTTCCTGTCGTCCGCGGAGCAACGGCCATGTCACCACGCTTCCCCTTGCCACCCTTCACTTGGGACACCGCGACAGCGAAGGTCCGAGCTATCGAGGACTGCTGGAATGGCCGCGAGCCCGTTCGGGTGGCACTGGACTACACGGTCGACAGCTTCTGGCGAGATCACCTCGAATTTTTCTCCGGACGCGCCGCCATCGAGGCGTTTTTGGCGCGCAAGTGGGCAAAGCAGTTGGAGTACCGGCTGATCAATGAAGTGTGGGCCTTTGCCGACAATCGGATCGCGGCGCGGTCTGCCTATGAATACTGCGACAGCGAAGGAAACTGGTTCAGGGCCTATGGAAACGAAAACTGGGAGCTCGATCCGGATGGGCTGATACGCCGGCGTATCGCCAGCATCAGCGAACAGCCGATCGCTGAGACCGACCGGATGTTCCTGTGGCAGTTGGGACGCAGGCCCGATGACCACCCTGAGCTCAGCGATTTCGACTTTTGAGACGCCTGGAGCGCAGCTTTCTGACAACAGGCGGATCCTGCTCGTTCTCCTCCCCGCCTGAGATTGGATCCGCCGAGCTAAAGCCGAAGCAATCATCTGAATGGTCCAGCGATGACGACACAGTTCAACCGGCTTGATCTGAACCTCTTGCGCGTCTTCGACGCTGTCATGGAGGAACGAAGCGTGTTACGCGCGGGTCAAAGGATTTGCCTTAGTCAGTCGGCCGTCAGTCACGCTCTCGCTCGGTTGCGGGAAATGCTGGGCGACGAATTGTTTGTCCGCACGGCCGCTGGAATGCAGCCGACTGCGCGTGCGCTTGCCATGGCGCCATTGATCCGGGAAGCATGGAAATCACTGGAAACGGCGATCGGCCTGCCGAGATTCGAGCCCGGCAGATCGGCCAGGCGGTTCACGATCGCGGTGAGCGATTTTGTGACCATGGTTATGGTGCCTGATCTCCTCCGCTTGTTGACGCAAGAGGCGCCGTTTGTCGACCTCGTGATCCGTCCGGACTGTCGGATCGACCTGACCGAGCAGATCGATCTCGGACTGATCGACGCCGCAATCGGAACTTTCCGGGACGTTCCTGCACGCTTCCGGTCGAGCTCGCTGTTCGCGTATGACGATGTTCTCATCGCCCATTCTTCGCGGAAGCTTGGCAGGCTGTCGCTCGAAGCGTTGTCCGGCCTATCCATCGCCGCGGTGTCGCTGCACGGCGAGCACGAAGGGCTCGTGAACGGCTTCGTATCCGAGCGTGGATTGGCTCGCCGGTCCGAAATGTACGATCGAGCGGCGCTAGAACAGGCCTTCGCCGGATCGCAGCGAGGTCCGCGTATCGCGATTTCGCTGTCGCACTTTCTCGCGCTGCCCGCTCTGCTCGAGGATACCGAGCTCGCCGCGATCGTGCCGCGGCCACTCGCGAGGTCATTGGCCCGCATCCACCTATTATCGACGTACGAGCTGCCCTACAAGACGAGCTTGGTGGACGTTGGCGTTCTCTGGCATGAACGCAATACGAACGATGCGCCGCAGCAGTGGCTGCGCGAGATGCTGAGGCGGGCAACCGGGGCGCTGCGCGCAAGTCCTGTTTCCCATCAGCGGCCATGCGTCCATCCCCCTCCGGCGACCTCGATTGCGCGCTTTGTTGCACCGATATCATCGCGCGCCGGCGAAGCAGCAGGGGCATGAATGCAGACGGAACTGCCCTTCCACGAGGCCGGCATGATCGGGGTCGTGAGCTCTTCGTTCGCGCGCCTAAGGATTTAGCGGAGCCAATCATGGAAAGGTCGTCATCGAGCCGCTCGCGCTAGCATCATGGTGGCGTTGTCGCCGCAACGTTACACGTGTCGCCGAAGCGTCACATGCGCGTCGTCAGCCAAGCCCGATAATCGCTGCGTCGTTTCCGACCAAAACTCGCGCAGATTGCGCAGCGAAAATGGGGCGTCCATATGAACTTGAAGAGTTTTCTCTCCTCGATATTGGCAATGTCGCTCGCTGCATCGCTGACCGGCGTTGCCGCGCCGGCGCACGCCGATAACGACGGCGGCAACCGCGACCACGGCGACAACCGCGACCATGATCATGACGGCGATCAGGACGGGAACCATCATGGCCGCAAGTCGCCGCGAGTGGTGGTGATCTCGCTCGACGGCGCCAAGCCCGATTTCATCCGGCAGTTCATCGACGAGGGCGCGCTGCCGCGTGACGGCGGCCTGGCGCGGCTGAGCCGCCGCGGCGCGGTGGCGGAGCAGAACGTGACGGCGTCGCCGTCGCTCACCGCGGTGTCGCACATCGAAATCGCCACCGGCTCGACGGCGGTCCACAACGACATCCCGTCGAACACCTTCCAGGCGATCGTCGGGCCGATCTCATCGAGCATCAGCGGATTTGCGGCGCCGATCGGCGGCTATCGCGAGAGCCCGCTCGGGCCTTCGCCGCGCCCGACAGCGTTACCGCTGTGGGTGCAGTTGCGCCAACAGGGCAAGAAGGTGGTCACCGCGACGTGGCCGGGCGGCGACGGCGCCGACATCTCCATCAACAACACGGTGGTGCAGCCGGCCCAGCCGATCCGCGTCACCGACTTCACCGTGCCGTTCGGGGCGTTCGGCGGCATCGGAGCCCAGGGCTTCTCGCTGTCCCGCGGGGACTTCACATCAGATCCGGCCATCGTCGCGGCGCTCCAGACGGCCGGCCGCTTCTCCTTCAGCCCGGTCCTGGTGACGTCAGCGCCGATCGAGACATTCTCGTGTTCCTCGGCGCCATCAGCGACCTGCACCAATGCGGCGACGCTCGACGTCAAATATTCGGTCCGCGTGGCGGCGCTCGACACCACCAATGACCGCAAGGTGAACTACGACACCCTGGTGTTCTTCGACACGGCCCGCGGCATCACGGCAGGACCGTTCCACGCCCCGTCGACCGGACCGGCCTACGTCAAGCTCGGCGGCGAGAATGCGCCGTTCTTCTTCGAAGGCAGCGGGGCCAAGGTCGGCGCCGCGTACTTCGTCTCGGCGCTGGCGCCCGATCTTTCGGTCGTGCGTTTCGCCCGCTACGGTGCCAACTTCATCCCGCGCAACGCGGCGGTGCTGGCCGATGTCGACGACATCAACAACAATGTCGGGTTCTGGCGTCCGCAGGCTGACTTCCGCATTCCGGAGCGGTTGAGCCCGGGCTTCACCAACTTCCCCGACCTCGAGATCGAGACGATGTTCGAGGACATGGTGAAGACCTTCGTGCGCTACCAGGCGAACATTGGCGAGCGCGCGATCCGGAACCATCCCGACGCCGACCTGGTGATGATCTATATCGAGCAGCCCGACGGCTCCGAGCATCAGTTCCTGCTCACCGACCGCCGCCAGGGCACCAACCCGACCGACCCGAACTCGATCGGCGCCAACGAGGATCCGGCCAAGGTCGCGCGGTACGCTTCGTATATCCGCTTCGCCTATCAGACGGCCGACAAGGCGGTGAAGCAGATCGCCGATGCGGCGGGCCGTGACAGCAATGTCATCGTGGTGTCGGACCACGGCTTCGCGCCGTTCCACACCTCGGTCAGCCTGACCAACATCCTGCGCAATGCCGGCATCGACCCCACCAAGATCGCGATCCGCACCTCGGGTCCGGCGGCCAACATCTACGTCAACCTGCAGAACCGCGAGTTGGGCGGCACCGTCGATCTGGCGGCCTACAAGGCGCTGGTAACGCAGATCACCGACGCGGTGAAGAACGCGGCCGATCCCAACCCGAAGTTCAACTTTTCGCTCAAGGACGGGCGGATCTTCACCATGGTCGAGACCCGGCCGCTGCAGTGCGAGGAAGGGACCGGGGAGTGCACCAGCAAGACCATCGGCCAGGATTTCGGCGATGTGTTCGCGCTGATGGCCCCGGGCTACAACTTCGACGGCATCCAGAACCCCGGCGTCGCCCGCCTCGGCGATGCGCCGTTCAATGCGGTAACGACCATGCTGTCGATGCCGAACTTCTACGGCGCCCATGGCCACGATCCCGAGCTGCCGGTGATGAGCGCGACCTTCATCGCCGCCGGCCCGCAGATCCGCAAGGACGCCACGATCCGCCGCATGCGCAACACCGACGTGGCGCCGACCGTCATGCAGATCCTGGGTGTCACGCCCCACCGCGTCGACGGCGAGGTGCTGCGCGAGATCCTGCGCTGAAAACCGGCGCGCGATCCTCAAACTCGTCCGATGGGCGCCGACCAGCGCCCATCGGAACTGGCCTCGTTGTGCAGCTCAGCCGTTTCTCTGAGGCCCTGCTCCATACGCGTGGAAGCGGGTTCCTCGTTGCTGCACGTCCTGGCTTCTCTTCGCCAATTTTTTGGCCGCTCGCCTACAATCGCAATCGTTTCCCGGCGGACTGAAACAGCTCTGTAATGCGGCCGGTTCAGTTTTTACGGCAGAAGATTGGTAGCGGGACAGCAGTTCAATGAGAATCACTCTATCGCCCTGACGTGCCAAGGGCCAACCCGACCGATAGATCGGCCTTCCTCGTCCGCGCGGAGCCGTGGACCTGCGGGGCCAACTCCAGCGATGTCGAGCGCCCAGTCTGAGGACGCTGCATTGGGCCGTAGGGTTCAATGGTTCGTGAGGCTGTTGAATGTTACCCGTGCCGCCATAGGCTCACCCGCCGCCAGTCTTCTCGTCGCTCTGCCATCCCTGGCATCGACATGGGCCACCTGTTTTCACGGCCGTGGGTGCCACTTCTCCGCGACGAACTGGTCAATGAAGGCTCGGAATAGCGCCACCGCTTGATGGCGTTATTTCCGATTGCAGTTCGGAGAACTCTTCATGCAATGGCGCTTGTCGGTGGACTGGGCACGGTCGGTCTGATGCCACCGATCATGCGTAGGAAAAGGTCGAAATGAGCAGCCTGTTATCACGCTTATTCGCGCTGGTGGCAGTCGCAATACTGCCGGCAATCGCGATACAGGCGTACAATGAAATCGACCTGCGTCGCACGCGCCAAGTTGAAGTACAGGACGAGGTATTGGGGCTCGCCAAGCTCGCCGCCGCTGAGCAGCAGCAGATCGTCCTGGGAGTTCGTCAGGCTATGACTGCGCTTTCGGAGCTTCCGGCGATAAAGGAGAAGGACGTCCAGGGATGCAACGCTTACCTTTCCAGGATCAAGCAACGATACCCGGAGTTCATCGTCTTTATCGTGGTCGACATCAATGGCAACTCCTTCTGCGACTCAACCAGAGAGCATAAGCCATCTACCGCCGCTGGACGTGCCTACTTCGCCAGCGTCGTAAAAACCGGACAATTCACGGTCGGAGAGTTTGCAGTCGGCCGAACCACCGGTCGCAACGTCCTCCAGTTTGCGCTGCCATTCTACGACGATCAGGACCGCATGGGCGGCATCGTCGTAGCGGCTCTCAGCCTCGATTGGCTTGCTGACTACATCGCGAAAAAGGGCGTTCCCACGGGAGCCGCGCTTGCCATCACGGACCGCAACGGCATCTGTCTCGCTCGCTATCCTGACAATGCCCTGTTCGTCGGCAAGAAGCTGCCCGCCGGGAAGGATCCGACGTTCTCCAACGGGACTGTAGCGGATATGGTCAACATTGACGGCGTGCGAAGAATTGTCGGATTCGCCGCTGTGGGGGAAGATCTTCTTGTCAGCTACGGCCTTGGCAGGGCGCAGACTTTCACCAAGATCGAACATCGCACGCAGCGCGACGTGTTGTTCATCTTCATGGGCGCCCTGGTCGTTTTGATCCTGACGGCGTGGGGCGCCCAACGGTTCATCCAGCGCCCGTTTGCACAATTGGTTGACGCTGCGAACCGATGGCGGCTCGGCGAATTCGGCCGGCGTCTGGACATCCCGGGCAATTCGGAAATCGCACGGGTCGCCAGGGCATTCAACGCCATGGCCGATGCGCTGAAGCACCGTGAGCACGAATTGTCCGAAGCGAGGGAGCAGTTCCATCAGAGCCAGAAGATGGAGAGCGTCGGTCAGCTCACCGGCGGCGTCGCGCACGACTTCAACAATCTGCTCACGGTGGTCTCCGCGAACCTCGAACTCATCGAGGCGGGCGATGATATCGGCAAGATCCGGCACTTCGCCGCGGCTGCACGGCGTGCTGTCGATCGGGGGGCAAAGCTGACGGCGCAGCTTCTCGCCTTCTCGCGACGGCAGATATTGAATCCAAGGCCGGTCAACACAAACCAGCTTGTTTCCGAGTTCCAGGGAATCATTCGCAAGGCGGTTGGGGAGGCATGCCGGGTCAAGGTGTGGACCAGTGAAGGATTGTGGCTGTGCCATGTCGACCCGGCGCGGCTGGAGACCGCTCTCCTCAACCTGGCGCTGAACGCGCGCGACGCCATGCCCAATGGGGGCGTGCTCGACATCGAGATGAAGAACGTCGTCGTGGGCGAAGGAGCCGTGGCGGGGTGCTTGCCCGGATCGTACGTCAGGCTGTCCGTTAGGGACACTGGTTCTGGAATGCCTCCCGAGGTGCGGAACCGGGTGTTTGAGCCATTCTTCACAACGAAGGGTGTCGGCAAGGGTAGCGGGCTCGGCCTTAGCATGGTCTACGGCTTTGTCCGTCAGTCCGGGGGGCACATTGCCGTCGAAAGCGCATTGGGAAAGGGGACCACTGTTTCTCTCTACTTGCCGAGAGCCACGCAAACGCCTTCCGTCGAACTGGACGACGTCCGATCCCAAGCGTTTCCGGCCGGTTCGGAGCGAGTCCTCGTTGTCGAGGACAACGACGATCTTCTGGACCTCACGTCGGCGATGCTGACCAGGTCGGGCTATCAGGTTCGTTGCGCTCGCAATGGCACGGAAGCGCTTCGGCTGCTCCGGAGCGAGGAATTTGACCTCCTGCTGAGCGACATCGTGATGCCAAACGGGATCAACGGCATTGAGGTTGCCCGCGAAGCGAGGAAACTGAACAAAGGCATCAAGATCCTGCTTGCCTCGGGCTATGCGGGCGACGCGCTGGACCGACATCAGGCGGTAGGCGAATTTCCGATTATCGACAAACCGTTCCGCATGTCAGAATTGGCGGCGCGCTTGCGGTCAATCCTGCACGAAGCCTGAGCGGCTTTCGCGCCGTTGCTTCCGGATCGGCAGCGGTCCGCTACGGGGGTCAGAACCGGCGGTGGGCGCTACCCCTGCGGCCTCCCGCGCCGGGCAGGCGGCAACCCCCCAACAACCCGACGCGCGCAAGCAAATTGCGGCGGGCTTCGTTGACGCCGTCGGGCGGGGATACGACATATCCTGTAGCGTCGATCCAGGTCACCACCGAGGAACAAGCTATGAACCCGCCGCCAAACATCGATCCCGGCACCGTGTATTCCGACAACGACGTTGTGCACTGGCTGACCAACGACACGCGCGATGAGCGCTTCATCGACAATATTTTCGCCGAGATGTGTATTCGCCTTCAGCGAGTGGGCATTCCTGTCAAGCGGGCGTCGCTTCACATCCTGATCCACCATCCTCAATGGCTCGGCGCCCGGATGATGTGGGTCGATGGAATGCGCGAGGCCGAGATTCAGAGAGTCGACTACGATGTCGTGGGGCGATCCGAATACATCGGCAGTCCAGCAAACGAAATTCGCGATGGTGCCACCGAGGTGCGCGAAAACCTCGCACGCGATGCCTCGCTGGGCCGTAAGCATGCCATCTATGACGAGATGCGGGCCAAAGGCTTGACCGACTATGTGGCTTGGCCGCTGTATCATACCCTCGGCAAACGGCACATCGTGACCTTCGCAACCGACCGGATCGGAGGTTTCGACGACGCGCATATCGCCAGCCTGCTAAAACTGTTGCCGATCCTGGCGCTGGTCAGCGAAATCCGTATCAAGAACCGGCTGGCGCGAACGCTGCTCGAAACCTATGTCGGGTCGCATGCCGGCGAATTGATTCTGGCCGGCGCCACCAGGCGCGGCAGCGGGACGACGGTACGCGCCGCCATCATGATCTGCGATCTGCGTGATTTCACCAGGATCTCCGATAACTGGCCGCGCGATGACGTCATCGATCTTCTGAACGGCTATTTTGACGCGATGTCGGAGCCGATCGCGCGACATGGCGGGGAAATACTGAAATTCATCGGCGACGGTCTGCTCGCCATCTTTCCGCTCAGCCAGCCGTCGGCCTGCGCAAATCTGTTGCGCGCCGTGGCCGAAGCCCGTCAGGCCGTGATTGCCCTGAACGAAAAGAATGGCGAAACCGGTCGTGAGCCGCTGAATTACGGTATCGGCGTCCATGTCGGCGACGTCATGTACGGCAATATCGGGTCGCGCACACGCCTCGACTTCACCGTTATCGGTCCCGCGGTTAACATGGCTTCGCGTCTCGAAACCCTGACCAAACAATTGGGTAGAAAGGTGCTGCTGTCCCGCGCGTTCGCCGACTTCGTCAAAAGCGATTTCGATCTCGAACGCGTCGGCGAATATCCGGTGCGAGGCTTCAGCGAGCCAATCGAGCTGTTTGCCTATCATGGCTGAATGCGGAGCTATCGCCGGGTGCGAGCCGCTCCGCCTGCGTCGCGAAGTTTGCCAGATTAGCGCTGCCTTGTTAACGTTCAGTCGGCTGTGATAGCCTCAAGGGTTCAAAGCAATAAGCCCCGGGAAAATCCGCTGAGACGCCGCAGGATTCCAACGTCCTCGGTAGGGCGGCTGCAGCATCTCAGTTTGGCGTATCAAAGGTCATAGCCGTGCCAACCTTGAGAGTGGGGGCAGCGCTTCCCGATCCGCCATTCGAGTTCTTGACGAGCGATGGCCCGGCGGGATTTGACATCGCGCTGGTGCAACGCATCGCCGGGATGCTCGGCCGCCAATGGCGGCTGGTCCCGTACACGGGCTCCGATTTCAACGGCATCTTCGCCGGTCTGGATGCCGGCAGTTACGACTGCGTCGCCTCTGGCACCACCATCACGCCGGGCCGGGAGGCAAAGGCCGATTTCTGCAGGCCCTATGCGATCTCAGGCCAATCACTTGTCGTCGATGTCATCCGCAATCCGAACGTACATGGCATCGCCGATCTCAAAGGTCTGGTCGTCGGGGTGCAGCAGGGCAACACCAGCCAGCCAGTTGCTGAAAAACTGGTTGCGGAGAAACGTGCTGCGCGGGTGCGCGTCTATGCTTATCACGAGATCGAGAACGCGCTCGACGATCTGACAAGCGGAGGCTGTGACGCCTTCATGAAACTCGCACCTGTCACGGCTCGGCTCGTGCGCGGCCGGCCGAGGCTTGGGGTCGTCGAGACCGGTATCACTGTGGAGCGCCTGGGCATCTGTGTCCGCAAAGGAGACATCGCGCTGCGCGATGCAATTAGCGGTGCGCAGGCCGCGCTTGCAGCCGACGGCACGTTGGCCATGCTGGTCAAACAGTGGCTCGAAGCCGGGGCCACGCTGCCATCGTGAACATCGCCGCATGCTCCCGCTGGCCGAGGAAGAGGACACGTGTCGGTGGGCGGACTCGATGCGTATGGCTCAACAGGAGCGTCAGCACTCGAGTGAGGTTAGAATCCAGTCGGCTCGCTCGGCGACGTTCAGTTTCGGCAGCACGCGGATGTCGTAGCCCAGGGACGGATAGACGCTGATCAATCGTTCGTATTCCGCAACGGCCTCAGCGAGACTGTGCCGTCGTGCCCGGTCTGTCGCGTAGATCTCGGGCCAGGGCGGCGTGATGAACACGCGTTTGTTGTAACGATGAACCAGACCGAGACTCTGAAGGACCGGCTCCCCCGTCAGGTGCTGGAGCGCAGCGCAAGCATCGATCAAGCCTCGATCAAAAAAAATCCAGCGGGCGCCGACTTCAGCCGTGACTTCAGCCTTGGCCCGATCGGCGAGTGACACCTCTATCGCGCGCCGGGCAAAGGCAACCGCATCCACCCACGGCAGCGCTCTCCCACCGCAATTGAGTTCCTCGGCCACCACCCGCCGGCCCGGCTCGTCGACCGTAGCGAAACCACGTTGTCGAAGCTCTGCCAGCAGGGTCGATTTGCCACCGCCGGAGCAGCCTGAAATTGATACGAAGTTTTCCATCTAACCGGTTGCTTTCAAGTCGCCGGGGATGTCCCGGGTTCTGTTGAATTACTGAAGAGGTCGGCGTTGCCCACCTTGAGCCGGTAGGCTCGGGGTGCTGATTCCACAAAGGAGAGCAACGCCATGACGAGAGATATCACACCGGCTGGTT
>NZ_JBVAPG010000149.1:0-19406 GCF_055413685.1 Bradyrhizobium sp. LeoA1Lang
AGATTGGCCGGCCGATCCTCTCCAACCCCATCAGGTGGCGGCCTTGCGCCGACCCCGTACAGAAGCGAGACCCCGGCGAGCGGATGACGCAAAAGGGATTGACTGATCCAGGCCCGTTACAGAAGGGGTGGGCAAAGCGAAGCGTGCCCACCATTACGAGCGGAATGTTGATGGTGGGCACGGCGCGAGCGCCTTTGCCCACCCTACAAGATGAAGAGCGTCAGTCGAACAGGCTCGACACCGACTCTTCCGCAGCGGTGCGGGCGATGGCCTCGGAGATCAGGCCGGCGATCGAGAGGGTGCGGATGTTGGCGGAATTCCTCACCGCCTCGGTCGGCAGGATCGAGTCGGTGATGACGAGCTCTTTCAGCTTGGACGAGGCAATGCGGGCCGCGGCGCCGCCGGACAAGACGCCATGGGTGATATAGGCGAACACTTCCTTGGCGCCGTTGGCGATCAGGGCGTCGGCCGCATTCACCAGCGTGCCGCCGGAATCCACGATGTCGTCGACGAGGATGCAGGTGTAGCCGGCGACATCGCCGATCACGTTCATCACTTCGGACTCGCCCGGCCGCTCACGGCGCTTGTCGATGATGGCCAGCGGCGTGTTGATGCGCTTGGCGAGGCCGCGCGCACGGACCACGCCGCCGACGTCGGGCGACACCACCATCACATTGCTCAGCGCGAAGCGCTCGCGGATATCGCGCACCATCACCGGCGAAGCGTAGAGATTGTCGGTCGGGATGTCGAAGAAGCCCTGGATCTGGCCGGCATGCAGGTCGAGCGTCATCACCCGGTCGGCGCCGGCATGGGTGATCAGGTTGGCGACCAGCTTCGCCGAGATCGGGGTACGCGAGCCTGACTTACGATCCTGCCGCGCATAGCCGAAATAGGGCACGACCGCCGTGATGCGGCGGGCGGAAGCCCGGCGCAGCGCGTCGGTGATGATCAGGAGTTCCATCAGGTGGTCGTTGGCCGGGAACGAGGTCGACTGCAGGATGAACACATCGGAGCCGCGGACGTTTTCCTGGATCTCGACGAAGATCTCCATATCGGCGAAGCGCCGGACCACCGCCTTGGTCAGGGACATCCCGAGCCCGTCGGCGATCTCTTGTGCCAGCACGGGATTGGAATTGCCAGCTACCAGCTTGATCGCGCCGTTCTTGGCCGACATGGACGCTTCTCCCCGAGGTTTGCTCGATACCATGTCCAACATCTCAAGTACCTACAGAACCGGCGGGTTTCGATGCGCGACGAGATATCAGGCGAGGGGGGCAGCGGCAACCCGTCACACCCGTTATCCCGGCCAAAAAATGACAGCTTTTTGACTATCCCGAACGTTTAGTTAGCGCTGTAGCCGAGCGCCACGACCCCGGATTCTTCCGGTGCGGGCGCGCTCGCGACCGCGGGTCCCTGCCGGCTGGGCGTGGAGGCCGGCGCAGGCGCATCGGTCGGGCCGCCATTGATCATGGTGCTGAGGCCGCTCAAGCCGGCTTGTGCGATCTTGCGCAGGACCAGGTCGTCGGCGGCAGCCCAGGCGTCACGGCCGGACTTGCCGGCTGGTTCTTCGCCGGAGAGTCGCAGGGCGCGCTGCTGGTTGGCATCATAGACGTCCCAGACCCAGGCGATGACGGTCTTGCCGCGCACGACTTGCGCCGAGAGATAGCCGCGCACGCGGTAGGCGGCCGCGCCTTCGCGCGAGACGATCGCCAGGTCGCGGAGTTTGGATTCGCTGTCCAGCACACCCACCATGCGGTCGAACACCTGCGGCGGCGGGCCGTCGATCGATTCGAACGCGATTGTCGATCCATTGCCGCCGCTCCCGGCCATCGCATAGGCATTGCTCGCCGCGCCGCCATTGGCGCAGCCGCCGAGCGCGCAAGCCGCAATCAGCAACGTTGCGGCCAACGCGGCGCGCGCAATTCGGGAAAGGGTGACGATGGTGTCGCTCATCATCACCCCGATATCGTTAAAATACGTTAAGGTCTAGGGCGGCGAGGCCCCGGCGCCGGTTCGATAGATTCCAGGCGCTGATCGAAATTTTCTTTGAACTTTAAGTACTTCCGCCGGAAGCGGTTATTTTTCCAGGGCGATGGCGTGAACGTGGCGGCCATAATCGCCCTCTTTCCGATGCACCGAGCGGCGGTAGCTATAGAAGCGTTCGTCGGAATAGGTGTCGATACCGATGTCGTCGATCATCAGGATACCGGCATTCTCCAGCCGCATCCGGATGTAACCGCCGAGGTCGAACATCGCGTGTCCTTCGCGTTCGCCGGGCAGGAAGAAGAGGGCGTTGTCCGCGTCAGCCTCCAGAAATCGCGCGACGAATTCGGGCCCCACTTCATAGGAGTGTTGGCGGATCAAAGGCCCGATCGCGGCGACGATGCCGCTGCGGTCGGCGCCGAGCCTTTCCATCGCCTCGACGGTCGATTCCAGCACGCCAGTCAGCGCGCCCTTCCAGCCGGCATGCGCCGCGCCGATCACGCGCGCATTGGGATCGACGAACAGGATCGGCCCGCAATCGGCCGCGGTAACGCCGATCGCAAGGTTCTCGGTGCGGGTGACGATGGCGTCGGCTTTCGGCCGCGCATCGCTCGCCCACGGCGTGGTGGCGACCACGACATCGGGGGAATGCACCTGATAGAGCGTCAGCAGGCGGTCGGGTCCGACCCCCAAGCGCTCCGCCATGCGCCGGCGGTTTTCCGCGACATTATCGGCAGCGTCATTGGAGCCGATGCCGCCATTGAGGCCGGCGTAAATGCCCTCGGATACGCCGCCTTCGCGCGAGAAAAAGGCATGGCGGAGGCCGGGAATGGCTGAGAGCAGCGGGGAGGCCAGGGTCATGAACGTTCCGCGTCGTTTGGATGATCGCTCAGGCCCGCGATCGAGGTGAGCTCCGGGTGGGAGATCGCCATTGCCTTGAACATCGAGCCCATGCCGCCGCGGCCGCTGTCGGTCAATCGTTTCAGTGCGCCGGCGATCTCGTCCGCGATTTCGGGCGTGGCCTTCGCCATCAATCCCGCGGCCCGCGCCTCGATGCCGAGCCGCTTTAGGAATTCACCCTGCGTCACCGGGCCGTGGACGCGTGCGCCGACGTCTTCGGCGGCGCGTGCCAGCGCCTGGAAATCCACATGGGCGGTGACATCGGCCTGGCCTGGGTCCTTCAGCGGATCGGAGAAGCTGTGGCGGGCGATGGCCTGGAAGGTATCGCCGGCGTCGCTGCGCATGTGGCCATAGTCGATGATCAGCGCCGCGCCGTCCTGGTCGCGCACGCGGCGGGCGAGCTTCATGATCTCGGTGTCGGGCCGCCATTCGAACACCGCACCTAAAGGAGCCGCGCGCACCAGCGGCGGCAGCAGCACGTCGAAGCGCGGCATCGGCTCGGGCGCGGTGCCGAAGGCGAGCTTGCCATTGCTGTCGAGCTGGATCACGCGCTCGTGCCAGCCGATCTCGCGCCTCACCACCTGGTGGATCGGCAGTACGTCGAAATATTCGTTGGCGAGGATCACCGCCGGGCCCTCGGGCACGTCGTCGATGCTCTCGTGCCAGGTGATGTCGCGGACATTGCCCAAGGTTGCGCGCTGCTTCTCGCGCAGCACCGGATTGATCTCGACCAGATGGACGCTGAGCGACTGATAGAGCGGCGGCAGCACCCGCAGCGCCCGCAGCGCGTCCGCCATCATGGTGCCGCGGCCGGGGCCAATCTCGACCAGCCGCAGCAATTCCGGCGAACCGATCGCGCGCCAGATCGACGCCGACCACAGGCCCAGCAGCTCGCCAAACATCTGGCTGACCTCGGGCGCGGTGGTGAAATCGCCCTCGCGGCCCAGCGGGTCGCGCGACACGTAATAGCCGTGCTCCGGATGCATCAGGCACAATTCCATGTAGCGCCAGACCGGCATCGGGCCGGATGATTTGATCAGCTTCCTGATCTCGGACAGCAGCGGCGAAACTTCGGTCACATCCAGCCTTAAATCGAACTCGGTAGCGGCTGTGGCGCCCTGCGGCGCCAAGCCATCACAACCATGATAATGCCGACAATGACCATCGGCACCGACAACAGCATTCCCATGGTTAACCCGCCCCACAGGAAGCCGAGCTGCGGATCGGGCTCGCGGAAGTGTTCGCCGATGATGCGGGCGATGCCGTAGATCAAGATGAAGCTGCCGAGCACGAGGCCGGGCCGCTTCAAGGCGCCCATCCGGATCATCACCGCCAGGATCGTGAACAGGAGGATGCCCTCGAGCCCGGCTTCATAGAGCTGGCTCGGATGCCGGGGCACCGGGCCCCCAGTGGGAAACACCATCGCCCAGGGCAGGCTCGGATCGGCGGGCCGGCCCCACAATTCGCTGTTGATGAAATTGGCGAGCCGGCCGAGGAACAAACCGATTGGCGCGACCGCAGTGGTCATGTCGCCGAGCGACAGGATCGGGACGCTGTTCCGGCGCGCAAACCACATCACTGCGACGACGCAGCCGAGGAAGCCGCCATGGAACGACATGCCGCCCTTCCACAGTTCGAAGATCTCGGCGGGGTGCTGAATGAAGAACGGCAGGTTGTAGAACAGCACGTAGCCGGTGCGGCCGCCGACGATGATGCCGAGCGTGACCCAGAGGATGAAGTCGTCCATCTGGGTGAGCGTGATCGGCGCGGGGCCGCCCCACAATTTCTCGTTCTTGATCATCTGCCGCGCGTAGATCCAGCCGATCACGATGCCGCAGATGTAAGCGAGCGCGTACCAGCGGATCGCGATCGGTCCGATCGAGATGGCGATCGGGTCGAACACGGGGAAATCGATCAAGAGGAAGGGCATCGCGCCTCAGGCTATGCAGACAGATTGCGGCGATAGAGCGCCAGCAGGCGCTCCCAGTGCCGCTCGGCGGCGTCGCGGTGATAGACCGGGCGCTTCGGGAAGGCAAAACCGTGATGGGTGGCGGGATAGATCTCGACCTCGTTGCTCGATCCCTTCATGCCGGCCTGCACTTTTTCGATGGTCTCCATCGGCGCGTAGATGTCGGTCTCGGCGCAGGCGAAATAGAGCTCGGCCTTGGTCTTCTCGGCCGCCAGATGCGGACTGTCGGGCTGATCGGTCGCCAGATGCGTGCCGTAGACCGAGGCGGCGGCTTTCACGCGATCGGGGAAATGCGTCGCCGCGTTGATCGCATAGCGCCCGCTCATGCAATAGCCGACGGTGCCGACGATGCGCGTATTCGCGGCGGCCTCGCCCTCTGCATAGGCGAGCAGGGCCTTGGTGTCTTCCATCACCACGGGAATGTTGATCGACTGCATCAATTCGAACATGCGCTTGCGTTCGGGCGATTCCGGGTCGGGATTGATCGGCCCGAGCTCCATGACGCCGGCGCGGTAATAGAGGTTCGGCAGCATCACATAGTAGCCGGACGTACCGAGCCGGCGCGCCATGTCGCGCAGCTCTTCGCGGATCGCCGGCGCATCCATGTAGAAGATGATCACCGGAAACGGGCCGCCGCGCTCGGGATGGGTGATGAAAGTGGTGATCTTGCCGTCTTTGGTCGGAATATCGATCTGCTGGTCGATCATGGGCATTTCTCGGTTAGCGATTCTCTATTCCTAAGCGTTGAGTACGATTGCAAGGAAACCGGAGCATGACAAGGCAAGCGGCATCATGGGTCATTTGCGGCCTTGAACCACGCGCCTTTGATTGCCATTGTCTTGATCGCCTTAGGGAGTGCGGAGAGCCAGATGACCCAGACCACGAACTTTTTTGACGAGATCGGCCGCCTCATGAACGATGCCGCCGGCGCCGCCCAGGGCGTCAAGCGCGAAGTCGACTCGGTCATGCGCAACCAGGCCGAACGCGTCCTGCGCGACCTCGATGTCGTCCGGCGCGAGGAGTTCGAGGCGGTGAAGGACATGGCCCGCCTGGCGCGCGAGGAGAACGAGGCGCTGAAGGCGCGGATCGCAGCGCTGGAGGCCAAGCTCGGAGGGACCTGATCTCACGTAGCCCGGGTGGAGCGCAGCGCAACCCGGGACCGTTGTCCCCGCGGTGAGTTTTCCCGGATTGCGCTGCGCTCCACCCGGGCTACGGGCCGCCCTTCGAGGCCGCCCATTTTCCTTGTCATTTCGGCCCTTTGGGGCTAAAAGCCCGCCACGTCCGCAGCCCCCGCACCCCTGGAGGCTTGCTGCGGTGCGCGAAACGGGGCCGCGATGCGGCCTTTAACTTTTTGCAAAACAAGGACTTAGACTGATGGCGACCGTCAAGGAATTGAAGGCGACCGCACGTCCGAAGAGCGGCAAGGGGGCCGCCCGGGCTGAGCGTCGCGCCGGGAAAGTTCCCGGAGTGATCTATGGTGACAACAAGCCCCCGCTGACCATCTCGGTCGACGACCGCGAGCTGCGCCAGCGCATCCTCGCAGGCCGGTTCCTGACGACGCTGTTCGACATCGATCTCGACGGCAAGAAGCACCGCGTGATTCCGCGCGACTATCACCTCGACCCGGTGAAGGACTTCCCGCTTCATGTCGACTTCATGCGGCTCGGCGAAGGCGCGACCATCCGCGTCAGCGTGCCGCTGCATGTCATCAACGCGGAAACGGCGCCCGGCGTGAAGCGCGGCGGAACCGTCAACATCGTCACCCACACGATCGACCTCGAATGCTCGGTCGAGAACATTCCGCAGTACATCGACGCCGATGTCGGCGCACTGGAAATCAGCTACTCGCTGCATCTGTCCGACATCAAGCTGCCGAAGGGCGTGAAGGCGCTGTCGCGCGAGGACGCCACGCTGGTGACCATCGTGCCGCCGTCCGGCTACGCCGAGGAGCAGAAGGCGGCGGCAGGTGCGGCCCCGGCGGCAGGCGCTGCCGCTCCGGCGACAGGTGCGGCTGCTCCGGCAGCGGGTGCTGCGGCTCCAGCGGCGGGTGCCAAGGCACCGGCCGGTGGCGACAAGAAGAAGTGATAGCGCGCCAGCGCGGGATGCCGCGTCATGCGACTCTTTGTTGGCCTCGGTAATCCCGGCGCGAAATACGCTGATAACCGGCACAACATCGGATTCATGGCCGTCGATGAGATTGCGCGGCGTCATGGTTTCGCACCATGGCGCCGCCGCTTTCAGGGCGAGACATCCGAAGGCCTGCTCGGCCGTGAGAAGGTGGTGCTGCTGAAGCCGACCACCTACATGAACGAGTCCGGGCGCGCGGTGCAGGAAGCGCAGAATTTCTTCAAGCTTCCGGCCGGCGACATCACCGTGTTCCAGGACGAGCTCGAGCTTCCGGCGGCGAAGGTGCGCGTCAAGGTCGGCGGCGGCATTGCCGGGCATAACGGCTTGCGCTCGATCTCCGCGCATATCGGCAACGACTATCGTCGCGTCCGGCTCGGGATCGGTCATCCCGGGATCAAGGAACTCGTGCACAGTCACGTGCTGTCGGATTTCGCCAAGAGCGACCGGCCATGGGTCGAGGCGCTCTGCGAAGCGGTCGCCGACAATGCCGGCCTGCTGGCGGCGGGACAGGATTCGTCGTTCCAGAACAAGGTGCATCTGACGCTGCAGGCGAAGGGCTTTTTCGACAGCAAGGAAGAGGGCGGAAAGTAACGCTCGTCATCGAGGGCGACCTCAGTCAATTCAGCCGCTGCACATTCGCGCGGGAGATCGGAAAGTACGATGGGATTCAAATGCGGGATCGTCGGGTTGCCCAATGTCGGCAAGTCGACGCTGTTCAATGCGCTGACGGAGACGGCGGCGGCACAAGCGGCCAACTATCCGTTCTGCACCATCGAGCCGAATGTCGGCGAGGTCGCCGTCCCCGACCCGCGGCTCGACAAGCTCGCGGCTGTGGCAAAGTCGGCGCAGATCATTCCGACCCGGCTGACCTTCGTCGATATCGCCGGCCTGGTCCGCGGCGCCTCCAAGGGCGAAGGGCTCGGCAACCAGTTCCTCGCCAACATCCGTGAGGTCGATGCGATCGCGCATGTGGTGCGCTGCTTCGAGGATTCCGACATCACGCATGTCGAGGGCAAGATCGCGCCGCTGGCTGACATCGAGACCATCGAAACCGAATTGATGCTCGCCGATCTCGACAGCCTCGAGAAGCGCGTCGACAATCTCACCAAGAAGGCCAAGGGCAACGACAAGGACGCCAAGGAACAGCTCGATCTCGTCAACCGCGCGCTGGTGCTGTTGCGTGAGGGGCGGCCCGCGCGTGCGCTCGAACGCAAGCCGGAAGAGGAGCGCGCCTTCCGCATGCTCGGGCTTCTGAGTTCCAAGCCGGTGCTCTATGTCTGCAATGTCGAGGAGAGCTCGGCGAAGGATGGCAACAGCTTCTCGAAGCAGGTGTTCGAGCACGCGAAGAAGGAGGGCGCGGTTGCCGTCGTGATCTCCGCCAAGATCGAATCCGAGATCGCGACGCTGTCACGCGAGGAGCGCGCCGAGTTCCTGGACACGCTCGGGCTTGAGGAAGCCGGCCTGGATCGCCTGATCCGCGCCGGCTACGAGCTGCTCCATCTCATCACCTATTTCACGGTGGGTCCAAAGGAGGCGCGCGCCTGGACCATCGACCGCGGCACCAAGGCACCACAGGCGGCCGGCGTGATCCATACCGATTTCGAGAAGGGCTTCATCCGCGCCGAGACCATCGCCTATGACGACTACGTCGCGCTCGGCGGCGAAGCCGGCGCCCGCGATGCCGGCAAGCTGCGTCTGGAAGGCAAGGACTACGTCGTCGCCGACGGCGACGTGATGCATTTCAGGTTTAATACGTAATCACCACCTTTCGCTGTCGTTGCGAGGAGCGCAGCGCCGAAGCAATCCACCTCTCCGCAAGCGGAGATATGGATTGCTTCGCGCAGCCTGTCATCGGGCGGCGCTTTGCGCCGACCCGGTGGCTCGCAATGACGGTGGAAATTCCTACCGCATTCCGCCCTGGTCGCGGATCGCGCCGAGATGCTCGTTGATGCGGAACACGATCAGGATGAATTCGGCGGCGATGCGCGAGAGCACGATGCCGACCACGATGCTGGTGAGCGAGGCGAGCAGCAGGATGAAGCCGCCGAATGGGCTGATCGCCATTGCGGCCAGGCTCCAGAGGATTCCGTAAATGCCGAACAGCACGATCACGCCGATGACCAGCCAGTAGAACGTCTTGATGATCGTGGGGGTGATGAAGCGGTCCCACTGAAACAGGTCTTGAAAATCGAACATCGGTGGATTCTCCCGGCCAATCGATCTTGAGTCGCGCCGAAGCAGGGCTAGCTCCGAACCTGTGTCCGGGCAAGTCGGGGAGCGGTACGCAAGGACGGTGCTCCCCCGCTATGGTGATCCCCCTTAAAAGCAAGCCATGCGGGCGGGCGGGTTGAGATTGCCGCAAATAACGGCCACAATCAGGCCCCTGTCTCCTGAAATCCCCAGCATGACCACACTCACGTTCGAAGACTTCAAGATAGGCCATTTCGGCACCTTCGGCCCGCGCCACGTCACGCGCGAGGAGATCCTGGCCTTTGCCGCCGAGTTCGATCCGCAGCCGATGCATCTCGACGAAGAGGCGGCGAAACGATCGATGCTCAAGGGCCTGTCCGGCTCGGGCTGGCATCTCGGCTCGCTCACGATGCGGATGCTGGCCGACGGCTTTATCTGCCGCACGGCGTCGTTCGGCTCG
Organism: Bradyrhizobium sp. LeoA1Lang; assembly: GCF_055413685.1. NCBI lineage: Bacteria > Pseudomonadati > Pseudomonadota > Alphaproteobacteria > Hyphomicrobiales > Nitrobacteraceae > Bradyrhizobium > Bradyrhizobium sp. LeoA1Lang. The sequence continues at coordinate 9,630 of NZ_JBVAPG010000149.1, forward strand.
CCCGGCGTCAATGAGATGCGCTGGCTGTCGCCGCTGCGCCCCGGCGACGATTTGACGCTGGATGTCGATGTGGTCGAGGCGCGGGTTTCGCGCAGCCGGCCTTCGACCGGCATCGTGACCTTCAAGTGCACGGTCCGCAACGCGGCCGGCGTGGTGTTGTGCGAGATGGAGTCGCCGATCATCATCGGCCGGCGAGCCGAAGCGGTGGCGGGGTAGCATCGATGCGCTTCTTTGAGGATATCGATATCGGCGCGCGGCGCGAGCTCGGCTCGTTCACCTTCACCGCCGAGGACATCAAGCGCTTCGCGGCGCAGTTCGATCCGCAGCGCTTTCATCTCGACGAGGAGGAAGGACGCAAGTCGCGGTTCGGCGGACTGGCAGCGTCGGGCTGGCACATCGCCTCCGTCTGCATGAAGCTCCTGGTTGCCGACGGCAAGCGTCTGGCGCAGGAGACGGCCGCGCGCGGGGAAGAGGTCGCGGTGTGGGGACCTTCACCCGGCTTTCGCGAGCTGCGCTGGCTCAAACCGGTGCTGGCCGGCGACACCATCAGCTACGCCAATGTGGTCGAGACCAAGCGCACCTCCGAGAAGCGTCCCGAATGGGGCATCCTGCAGGGCCGCAACACCGGCACCAACCAGCACGGCGAGCTCGTGTTCTCGTTCCTCGCCACCGCCTTCGTTCCGCGCCGGAAGGCGGGCTGAAACGCGGCTTGGGTGGTTACGGGAACCGTCGGGCTCTTTAACCGTATTCGACGAATTCCGGATACGATCTATTTGCTAACCCATTTTGAACTTTCTGCCGGCCATATCAGACCCAGGGTAAGCACCGTGGGGACGACTATGGCAGATCGTGTCGGACTGAAAGTTCTGGGCGCAATTTTCGCGACCGTCACGGTTGCGGTGATGCTGACCACCGGCATGGTGGTGAAGGGCTATGCCGACGGCGCCTTCACGCTCGAGAGCAGCGCGACCGTCCGGCGCTGATCTTCAGCTTCTGCTAACCATAGCAGCCTAGCCATCGGGCCGTTGCGAAGGCGTCAGCGGCTCCAGATCAACACCATCACCACGGTCGCCGCGATCAGCAATCCGACGAAGCGGAGCATGATGGTGCCGACACTGTGCGGCGATTGCCGCAGCGGGATGGGATCGGTGTTGTCGGGCCGAACGCTTTGCATCAGTGCTGTTTTCCCCAAGAAACGGCGTGCCAAAGCGGCATCCGTAACGGCGTGATCCGCATCGAAACGATCACGCGCAAGTCAAGAAATCTTCACGCTCCGAGTTTGAGCATGATCTTTTCCCCATCATGCTCGGTCGCGTGCTGCGCTTTTATCTTTCAAATCATTTTAGTCAAATAGAAACCGCCGCATCCTCCGCACGGGCGATGCGGCGGTCGTGAACGTCTTGTAGCAATCGCCGAGACTAGCTGTTGCGCAGCCCGTCGGCGGCGCGTTTCCACTGCGTGACGTTGTCGGCGATCATGCGAGTCGACTTCATCGCGGCCTGGCTGAGCTGGGCGTAGCCCGAGATCTCGCGCTGGACGCGCTGGCCTTCGGCATGCAGGAGGTCGCGCAGGCTTTCGAGCTCGGAGATCAACTTCTCGATCTCCGCGAGCGACGTGCCGGCGACGCGCTGGATCAGCGAGTTGACATTGTTCACGGTGGCCTCGGTGTTCGGCTCGAGTGGTTCCGTGCTTGCCTGCGGCGACCGGCGCAGATAGGCGATATCGTTGCGCACGAAGTCGCGGATGCCAGCCTCGACGTCCGAGACGGCGGCGAGGTTGTTGTCGATTTCCGTCTCTGCTTCTTGTTCAACTTGCTCGGAACGATTGGTAGCGTTCATCGGCTATTCCTCTGTTACGCAATGACGCGAGCGGAAGTCCCCCACCGCACGATGTGAACGGTAACTATGGGCGCCCGATTTTGGCCGCATCTAGGCCAAGTTGCGGCAATGGTTCGATCATTCGTTAAGGGATTACGACCGCGGCCGGCCTCACCAGCTTCGCTTGAACCCGGCCGTCAGGCTCTTGTTGGCCGGCCCTTGCGCGCTTTCCCCGATCGAGCCGGAGATGGTGACGCCGCCGAACAGCTTCTGCTCGGCGCCGATCCGGTGCAGCCATTTGTCGTCGCCGGTCGTCAGCGTCTGGCCGGCGATGAAGCTGGTTCCGCTGTTATTGATGCTCAGCCTGGCCGATTGATCGGCCTCGTAGCTCCGCGAGGGATGACTGACGATGCCGGGCACCGGCACCATGCCCTGCTGGATCAGGTTGTAGCCGTTCTGCAGCGTCAGCGAATACTGGTCGGCGAGCGGCACCGACTTGCTGATCGAGGTCCCGAACCGGGTTTGGTCGCTCCCGGGGTCGACGCGGGCCTCGACCGAGGTCTTGTCCCAGATCGACGCAACGCCCGGCGCGGTGATCGCGGCCCAGGCGGTGCCGGAGGATTGCGGCAGGCTGCCGCCATTGGCGAGCCGTTCCGACAGCAACTCGGAATTGGTCAGCGTGCCCTGGCGCGCCACCGTCATGTCGGCGCCGATCCGCGTGTCCCAGAACGGCGAGATCGACTGCTTGACCGAGACCGCGGACGTGCCGTTCGCGTTGTTGTTCGACGACCATGCGGCATCATTGCCATCCGCCTTCTTCGGCGCTGCGGCCTTCTTCGGCGTCAGCACGGTGTCGGAAGGCGAGGCATCGGCGCTGAGCAGGCTCCAGTCGAGCTTGTCCACGTCGACGTCCTTCATCGCGTCGGCGTCATTTGCCTCGGGCTCGGCCTCCTCGGCGGCCGGCGTCGCATCGTGGATACCGCTCCAAGGGGAAATTTGAGCGGAGATTTGCGGAGAGGTCTGCGCCGCCGCCGGCAGCACCATCGCGATGCCGATGCCCGCAGCCAGTACCGGCAACCACGCCCAGCCAGATCGTCGTTTGAAAGTCATTCCCGCAGCCCGCATTCCAGGCAGAATAATACGTACACCGTAGCGCAAATTTGTGACGACGACGTTGTGGTCGGCGCGACAGCATGTAGCACGGATCGGATCGTCATGGCCGGGCACAAGAGCGTGAAAAAGCGTTCAGCTAGTGTCCCGGCCATCCACGCCTCCCCGGGGCTGGCGAAGGAAGGCATTTGGATACCCGGGAAGCGCCCGGGTACGACGAAACTGGAATGGATAACGCACAAGACGCGTTTTCTTCACGCGAACCGGTGTCCACCCTCGGATCAAGTCCGAGGGCATGCTTCGCTCGAAAACGCTCTATTGCGCCACTGCGATCCGCGGCAGGTGGATCGGATAGCCGACGGTCTGCTCGACCAGGTCGAAGCTGTCGACCAGGACGCGCAAGCGGGTCAGCAGGCCGCTGCGGAATTGCGCGAAATGCGCGATCCGCACCGCGATCGGCTTGCCCGACTCCTGCGCGGTCAGCGAATAGCGCATCATCGATGCCGCGGAATCGACTCCGAGCATGATGGACTCGCGCTCGAAGCGGCGGACGCGGAAGTTCTCGGCCATCTGCCTGATCACCTCGAGCGCGGCGGGCCTGCCGCGACGTGCACCGAAGAAGGAAAACAGGTCGATCGGTCCATAGATCGCCCATTCGACGTCCTCATCGAGCAGGGCGGCAATATCGGCGAATTGGCGTTCGTTGATCGCGCGGTGAAACGCGCGCGAAAAACGCCAGAGACTATGCTCTGTCATTCATCGTCTTCCCGAATCTGGATTGCAAATCAGCAACGGCAGATGGGCGTCCGCACCGACGCCGCGCCAGATTGCTGCACTTCAAATTTCACGTTCTCAAATAGAGCGGCCGTGCCAGAACGCAATTGTTATTTTTGCATTGCACAAATGCAGACTTTTTTGCGGGATTTTGCCTGAATCCGCCGATCGCGGCCCTTCAGCGGTCGCGACGGGCTACATGCTCGTGCTCGATTGCGACCTCGGCGTCGCGGATCGCGAGCACGGCGAACAGCAGCGCGCCGCCAATGCCGCCGATCACAGCGCCCAGCGGCATGAAGGTCAAGAACACCAGCGCGCCGCTATCGCCTTCAAAATTCGAGGTTTTGAAGATTCCGATCCAGCCAAGCCCGGCACTGATGCCAAGCGCGGCGCCGCCCAGCGCCCCGAATGCCAGACCTAAGATCGCCAGCAACGCGATTTTCATGATGTCCTGTCAGCCCCGTCGTCCGCAGCATCCCGGGTAGTTGGTCACGCGAACGCCGGCGAGGTTCAACCTCGCGGGGAATTAACGGGAAGGTGTTGTTCCGTGCTTGGTGGACAGGCTACGGGACGGAGACCGTCATTGCGAGCGAAGCGAAGCAATCCATCTCGCCGCTCGCGGAGACGTGGATTGCTTCGTCGCTTGCGCTCCTCGCAATGACGGCGGAGAGGCTCTGATTCGAATGTCAAACAGCGCTCCGCTGTCATCGTCCAGCTTGACCGGACGATCCAGTATTCCACAGGCGGTAGTGCTTACGCTCAGACGCCACGGGTTACTGGATGCTCCGCCTTCGCGGGGCATGACGATGGAGTTTGGTGAGACGATGTGGGTCCGCATTCTCGCGACATGAAATGCCCGAGCTTTGCGTCTCGTTTCACCCTCCTTGAAATCAGAGGGCGCAGGGAAAGCCGGGTGCCGGTTGCACCCATGGGCCCCGTGCAACAAAAAGCACGGGGGTAGGACCACAGGTTCAACCGAAGCATTCCGGCTTTCCCTGCGCGATGGTGTTACGGCTTATTTCGTGCTCTCCCCGGTGACCGGGCTTTCTTGCCACCGTCGCCTCTCGCGCTTTCGCGCGAAAAACTTAGCGCCAGCGTCGGGGCGCCAGAACCACACGACTTCGCCGTCCGCGTTACATGCGCTCGTCAGTCGCACGCATCGCGTCCACCGCATCTCACCGCAACGTTCGTGACGATCGCGAGCCGCCCCTCATTCGGGTGAGACGCGCGGAGTTAAATCACTGATTTGCCCGACGGCGAAAGCGGAATGTTTTTCGTGTGAGGGCTGGACAGACTTTTGCTGATTTGCCCGTCGGGTTGTTATGTCGCACCCAAAGCATCCACATCGTCATTGCGAGCGGAGCGAAGCAATCCATAACGCCACAGCTGGAGGCATGGATTGCTTCGCTTCGCTCGCAATGACGACGGGTATTGTCACCGTTTCTTCCACCCGCCCCGTCGCCCCGGCGTGCCGCCGCTCGATCGCGGGGCGGGGCCGAACTCGGGGCCGGATTGCCGCGAGTCGGTCGGCTGGATGATCCTGCTTTCGCCGCCGAACGGTTTTGCTGGCTTCGCACCAGGGTTCGGGCGGTAGGGCAGGGACTCCGGGCCGTGCATCTCGTCGAGATGGGGCTTGTGGACTTTTGTTCCGGAGCTGCCGCTGGCCTTGATCGCCGACGTCACGCTCTTCTTCTTCATCGCGCTTACCGGCAGGTTGGCTGCGTCGCCGTATTTCCTCGTGCCGGCATAGGCGCCGGCCTTGCCCTGCACGGTGCGCTGCTTGACGGTGGGATCGTCGACGACGGCCAGTTCGGTGGCGCGCAGGCGTTTGACCTCGTCGCGCAGGCGCGCGGCTTCCTCGAAGTTCAGGTCGGCGGCGGCTTCGCGCATCCTTGTTTCGAGATCGGCGAGCACGGCCTCGAAATTGTGGCCAATGGAGATGACGTCGTCGGTCATGTCGTGGCCGCCGACCTCGACCAGCACATGGTCGCGCTCGTAGACGGAGTTGAGGATGTCGCCGATCGACTTCTTCACGCTCTCCGGCGTGATGCCGTTGGCGGCGTTGTATTCCATCTGCTTTTCGCGGCGGCGGTTGGTCTCGGCGATCGCGCGCTCCATCGAGCCGGTCATGCTGTCGGCATAGAGGATCACCTTGCCGTCGACGTTGCGCGCGGCGCGGCCGATGGTCTGGATCAGCGACGTCTCGCTGCGCAGGAAGCCTTCCTTATCCGCATCGAGGATCGCGACCAGCGCGCATTCGGGAATGTCGAGACCCTCGCGGAGCAGGTTGATGCCGACGAGCGCGTCGAACGCGCCGAGGCGAAGATCGCGGATGATCTCGATGCGCTCGATGGTATCGATGTCCGAATGCATGTAGCGGACACGGATGCCTTGCTCGTGCAGATACTCGGTAAGGTCCTCCGCCATCCGTTTTGTCAAAACGGTGATCAGTGAGCGATAGCCTGCCGCCGCCGTTGCGCGGACCTCGCCGACGAGGTCGTCGACCTGGGTGCGGGCGGGGCGAATGTCTACGGGAGGATCAATAAGTCCGGTCGGGCGGATCACCTGCTCGACGAACACGCCGCCGCTCTCGTTGAGCTCCCAGCCGCTGGGCGTGGCCGAGACCGCGACCGTCTGCGGCCGCATCATGTCCCATTCCTCGAACCGCAGCGGACGGTTGTCCATGCAGGAGGGCAGGCGGAAGCCGTATTCGGCGAGCGTCGCCTTGCGGCGGAAGTCGCCGCGGAACATACCGCCGATCTGCGGGATGGAGACGTGGCTCTCGTCGGCGAACACCAGCGCGTTGTCCGGCACATATTCGAACAGCGTCGGCGGCGGCTCGCCGGGGCGGCGCCCGGTGAGATAGCGCGAATAGTTCTCGATGCCGGCGCAGCTCCCGGTCGCCTCCATCATCTCGAGATCGAAGGTGGTGCGCTGCTCCAGCCGTTGCGCCTCCAGCAGCCGGCCCTGGTCGTTGAGCTGGTCGAGGCGCATCTTTAGTTCTGATTTGATCGACTTGATCGCCTGCACCAGCGTCGGCCGCGGCGTCACATAGTGTGAGTTGGCGTAGATCTTGATGAATTCGAGCTCGTCCTGCTTGTGGCCGGTGAGCGGGTCGAACTCCTCGATGTTCTCGACGGTGTCGCCGAACAGGTTCACGCGCCAGGCGCGGTCCTCATAGTGCGCTGGGAAGATGTCGATGACGTCGCCACGCACGCGGAAGGTGCCGCGGGTAAAGTCGGCCGAGGTGCGCTTGTACTGCAGCGCGACGAGGTCGGCGATCAATTGCCGCTGGTCGATGCGCTCGCCCTTCTTCAGCGCAAACGTCATCGCGGTATAGGTCTCGACCGAGCCGATACCGTAGATGCAGGAGACCGAGGCGACGATGATGACGTCGTCGCGCTCGAGCAGCGCGCGCGTCGCGGCGTGGCGCATGCGGTCGATCTGCTCGTTGATCGAAGAATCCTTCTCGATATAGGTGTCGGTCCGCGGCACATAGGCCTCGGGCTGGTAGTAGTCGTAATAGGAGACGAAATATTCGACGGCGTTGTCCGGAAAGAAATTCTTGAACTCGCCATAGAGCTGCGCGGCCAGCGTCTTGTTCGGCGCCAGGATCAGGGCGGGGCGCTGGGTGGCATCGATCACCTGGGCCATGGTGTAGGTCTTGCCCGAGCCGGTGACGCCGAGCAGCACCTGGGTGCGGTCGTTACGGTTGATGCCCTCGACCAGTTCGGCGATCGCGGTCGGCTGGTCGCCCCTCGGCTGATAGTCGGACTTGAGCTCGAAGCGGACGCCGCCCTCGGACTTTTCCGGGCGCGGCGGGCGGTGCGGGGTCCACACCCGCATCGAGCCGTCGTCTTTCCGGAACTCGGGACGGCCCTCGCGGATCAGGTTCTCGAGCGCCTCGGCGGTTGCCTTGACCCCGAGCGCCTCCATCTTGTTGCGCGGCGGGCGGGCCAGCGCCTCGTCATCGTCCTCCGCGGTCGGTAGGCCGAGCTGCCGCGCCAGTTCCGGATCGAGCGTCGGCACGGTCGCCGCGGTGCCGTAATTGGCCTGCGGCGCTTCGTCGAAGCCATGCCGTGCGGAGACACCCTCTCCCTGACCCTCACCGCGCGAGCTTTGCTCGTCGCGCCCCGCAAGCGGGGGAGGGGAAACTACGACCGAGCGATCACTCGGAAATTCCTTCGGCGTCGAGGCGCGCGCGCGGTGCGCCGCGGCTTCGCCGCCGGCGCGGCGGTCGCGGGAATTGTCCGGCGGCGGCTGCAGGCCCGTGGACGAGCCGATGCCGCTTTCGCCGCGGTTGATGGCGGGGTTCAAGAGTTCGGCGAGCGCCGGCGCGATCGGGAGAACGTCGGGCCGGTGTGCTTTGGATCTGGGGGATTTGCCGGGCTTTTTGGGAGTGTCAGGTTTCTTCGCCATGGCGCGAATATGGGACTGAAACCGCCGCCATGAAAGGGCAAACGTGGCTGTGGGCCCGCTCTGTCAGCAGATGTCAGTAGCTGCGGAACTGCTCCGCGGCGAAGTTGCCGAGGTGCCGCTTCTCCCTCTCCCGCAAGCGGGAGAGGTGAGACGAGCCGCGACATCGTCACCTGTCAGCAGGCGGGCGAGGTGTTCTCGACGATGTTGAGATGAATCCCGCCGCAGCCGGTGCAGCGCATCGCCCAGTATTCGGCCCGGCCGGGAATGATGCGGAGCAGGGCGAGCTCGGCCTTGCATTCCGGGCAATTGTTCAGGAACGGCCGCGCGGGCGGAAGTGACGGCGCCGGCTCGGCTTCGCAGCGCGGCGCGACCACGGCGGTGCCGACTATCGCGAAGTCGGCGACGGCCCGGTTGAGGTCACCCCATAGCGCCGGCCGTAGCGGTCGATCTGCGCTTTCGCGTGGGCGATCGCCGCATCCGGATCGGACCACGCAAAGCCGAGCTCGAGTGTCGGAAACAAGATGCCATCGATGACGACCGGCTCGCGATCGGCTCGTTGAATCCTGGCGTGCCATAGCCCCTTCCCTGCCTCAAATGAGTTGATCTCAAAGGCGCCGTAAATCATGCCTGCGAATCCCAGGTTTTTTCCCGCTGGGACCAAAGCACGCCCCTGGCGGTGAACTTTGTGAACTGGATCACACTGCGCAAGAATCTTTCGTCACAGGCGCGCTGACCGGCGCGGAAGGTGAGGTAGCGAGCTCACTTCCTCAAGGTATGGCGCGCATGTGATTGCGTATCGCCTGCGCCACGGCAGCCATCAGCTTCGTTCGGTTTGGAACTGCTTCTGGACCGGAAACGATGAGCGTATCAACCGCCGCATTGGTTATGAATTCGGCTTCGATATAGGCGCTCCGGCACATCTTGTTCGCCGGCACCTGGTCGTTACCGAGGGCATGGTCATTCATCACCCCCAGCGATCCGGGACCAGATTGGGTATCGGGCTTGATCCCGCGGTCCTTTGCGCGCGCGTCGAGGGATCTGAAAGCGCCGAACAATGCAGTGTGCACGTCCGTGGCGAAGGCGACATCGTCTTCCAGGTTCAAATTGGTGTTCTCTGCGGCACGAAAAAACGTCTCGGTGCCTCGGACGGACGGGTTCCCCAGTCCGTTGAAGTGAAGGCAGAGGAAAAGCTTGGCGCGGTTGGTAAACGCCATCCTGGCGCGATCGCGGCCGGAAACGTTGACATCGGTGGTCCTCGTGAGCACGACCTTGATGGTCTCGCCCGCGCTTGCTGCTTGGCGAAGCAACTCCTCGCGAAGAGTCAGGCAGAAATCCAGAGTCAGTTTCTTTTCTTTCACGCCGCTCTTGCTGATGGCGTTATTGGCGGAACTGCCAGGTAAATTGATGGTGCCACCGTGCCCCGGATCAATGACGATCGCTCCAAGGTCCGTTGCCGACTCCGCCAAGCTTCGTTCGATAGCCAGAGGGATTTCTCCGCCGACCGAGTTCAGGAGGTCTTGCGCTTCCGGAACTAGCATTACAGTTGTCTTTTTGTTTTGAAGTGCGCGCGCTGGGCGGCGGCCTGGTGAGCTCTACGCCAAAGTGACCATGCGATGATGTGTGCGGGTTGGATTCGCTTTCGAGCGAGTCTGATGGC